>JASHSF010000153.1 GCA_030036955.1 Nitrososphaerales archaeon | reverse complement strand
AACCGCTCTGGGCCCGCCAATCGAATATTTTCTGGCGAGGAAATCTGGAGAATAATTATTGCAGAATTGTGGTTGCGACACTGGATTGATGGCACGACATTCTCCCTAGCATAGTTGCATAGATATCGTCGAGAAATGAGGCGCATCAAGTTTGAATATCTTGGTTCGGTCATCATCTACAGGCGAAAAACGATCTTTCAGTTTAATTTAGGCGCCAGTAACTTTGTTTTATAGAATATGACAGTAGTAAATCCTGCGAAAACGGAAATCAAGGAATTTGAAAAAGATTCTCTATTTTCACAATGGTAGATCGAGGTATGACGAGTTCTTTATGGACGCGCTTAGTGGCTATTTCAAAACGGAATACGTAACACTAAACCCTCACCCAAGGATCCACTTTCAAAATTCTGTCCCGCTCAAATTGTTTCATCCACTATCATTCCTTTATGATTCTCCCATGACTAGGCCCGTTGTGCAGTATACTGGAGTACCCGCAATCAGGTCTGCGATTAGAAACAAAAAGCCCGACGCAATAATCGGTGCATACGCGACTACTTACGGTTACCTTTGTTCCCAGACGAACTTTCATCCAAACATTCTGTTTGCGTTTGGTTCTGACATCTTGATTGATCCAAAACGCCCATTGTTACGATCTTTTGTTATTGAGGCTGTGAGGAAGGCTGATCTAATTTTAGTCGATTCCATAGTGCAAGAAAACGCAGTGTTAGCACTTGGAGCTGAGCGCACCAGAACGATTCGCATTCCATGGATCGACGCGAAATCGATCGCGGAGATTCCCCGTCCCAGTGTTTCTGTGAGGACAAACATGAAGTGGGAAAAGGACAAAATCGTTGTTTGCACCCGAAGTCATGAAAAAATTTACCAGGTCGATAAAGTGTTGTTGGCATTTTCAGTCATGCACAAACAGTTCCCGCAATCGAGGCTTATACTCGCTGGAGGAGGGCCCCAAACGCCTAACCTGAAGAAACTGGCATCGTCTCTGAATATCGCATCGAGTGTACTATTCACCGGGTGGTTGCCCAAAAACCAGGCAATTGGTTTGTACGATGAGTCAGATCTATATGTTTCAGCATCATTGTCAGATGGCACCTCAGCGAGTCTTATCGAAGCAATGATCAGAGGTCTTCCGACCTTGGTAAGCGACATCGAAGGAAATCGTGAATGGGTTATCGACCATGAGAATGGCATGCTCTTCGACCCAAACTGTTCCATAGACCAGTTTGCGGAGAAAATGATTGAATGTGTGTTTATGCCGCTCGAACTTAGAAATCAAATAATTCGCACTGCTCGAACCATGGCCATGAATCGCGCAGACTGGACGAAGAATGGAATGAAACTATGCCAGGCAATCGACAAGGCTATCGAAGGGGCAAAATAAAATTTGTCCTAAATATCTTCAAAATTTGAAGATTAGTGAAGACTTTTCGGTCCAAAGGGTGAAATTAACAAATTTGTCGAAGACACAAGTGTTGGTGTTTGTAGCTGATACATTTGAGTCAGATAGAAGAGTTAGGCGTGAATCCAAAACAATTGCCAAATACTTTGACAGCGTGAACGTTCTTTGTTGGGATCGCCTTGGCAAGAGACGTCACAATGAAAAGATAGATGAGTGCGAAGTCACTAATCTGAAACTGTTTGGTTATTCGACTTTGGCAAAGTCGTTTTCAGAACATATGAACTTCGTCCTAAATGCTTTCTTTTTCCAAATAATTATGATCTTTTGGGCCCTAAGAAGGATCAATGCTGCGCAATATACAGTAATTCACTCCCATGATTTCAATACCTTGCTTGGGGCGATCACGATAAAGCAGATCACTCGCGGCAGAGTTAGCGTCGTTTACGACTCCCACGAATATACTCCAGGCGCGTACGCCGAATGGTACGGTCCCACAATTTCATCGTTTGCTAGGATTCTCGAAATCCAATTCCTCAGCAGAATCGACGGTGCCATCGGAGCCAACGAAGCAATTGCATCTTATCTCTCTAGATTTGTCTCTGGTCCAACAATCACAATTAACGCCTGCCCAGAATTGAAAGAACCTCCTTCAATCAGCCGCGCTGAATCCAAGTCGGTCCTCAAACTTTCTGATCACTTTGTCATTCTTTTCACGGGCGGTATAAGGCAAGATTATGACATCCCGCTTTTGTTTCAAGCCGCGAAGGAGTTGAAGGCAAGGAATCTCGATTCATTCAGATTCGTTTTTGTCGGCCCAATTGATACTATGACAGGGCTTATGAACGATGTTCGAAAAGAATCCCTGTCTAACTACTTCGAATTCAAAGGCTGGGTGCCGGAAGAACAATTGTTATTACACTTTCTCGCAAGTGATCTTTGTTTTGCGGTTGCAAGTGACAGAGGAGAAAATACCAAAATACTAACTCCTGTCAGAGTTTTCGATTCGTTTTCTTGTGGAGTGCCCGTACTGGTAAGAAAAGGAACACTCATCGCAAGCATAGTGATAAAGGGTGGTTGTGGAGTCGCAGTGGACGATAAGACGAAGCTTTCGGACGAGCTGATCCGGCTCAGAATGGAACCTGGGTCCTTGCAAATAATGCAGGAAGCTGGCCTAAAGCTGTTCAGGGAGAAATACAATTGGGGCGTGATGGAAAATCGGCTAATGGATCTTTATGCAGGAATTTTCAGCAATTCTTGAATGGAGAATTGAATTCCCGACGGGATTCTGGAATTACACTTTCCCTTTCCACGTTTAGAAGTGGCGTGTTGATGCTATATCTGCCCCCCAAATTGATTGCTCTAAAATAGCCGTCACGAATGACACAAGACGATACTACATAAATTACACAAGACTATAGTGGACAAGGGTTAAAGGTTCATGCTAACGATAGTGTAAACTTCAATCTCGCCTATTTCGTTCAAGCATCAAATGCCTATAATTGGAATATCTATATTCGTTTCGTTAACATGAAAGGAACCATAGCTTTCTCAAAATCACAGTATATCTTGGAATCTTTCCGAAGTCCTTTCCTTCCAGCCGTAAGCGCACAATAGTCCTATTCAATTGTATCTTTTTAGAGACTGAATGAAACACGCGAAAAGGAGCCGTAATCACGATAGGGTTTCTCCTCGAGTACAGAGCTACTTGCTAGTTAATGTCGAATTCGTTCTCTTCCGGGTCAGCCATGGCGACGGCATACCACTCAAGCCCCCGCTGCTCGAGTGTTTCGAGCCTGATAGCACCGATTTTGATGAGCCTCGCAGCTTCCGCTTCTACCCGTTCTCTCCGAATGTCCATCGAGACCCCGAAACCACCACTCACACGAAGATCAAAATGAAGCCGGTTCTTGCAAGTCTTCGGTTCAGGTACGATATGGAACCAGATCCTAGGACCCTTGCCGTCCGGATCGACAATTGAATCAGTCATTTCAGTCGTCAATTCCTCTTTCGGAACCCCGATCCTTTTGTAAAATTCGAACCACGACGAGAATCCTTCTGGCGGAGGCTCCGGAACATAACCTAGCGCTTGAGTCCAGAACTCTACCAAGCGTGCAGGATCCTTCGCATCAATCACAATTTGGAATTGGTTCAAAAAGTACTTTCTTTTCTCCAATTCTAATGTAATAGTCTGCGCAAATAAGAGTTGGATCCGTCGGATCACCATCTAAGAGAGGTTTAGGGAGGAAGAGCCCAGCAAAACCCAATTACTAGTACTAACTAGTGTGTGGCTACTGTTAGAATTAATGCTAGAGATTCCTAGATAAAGAGAGATTGGAGTGAGAGGGAGTAAAGACGCGCTTCTAGGAAGTATCTGTTGTCGAGTACAAGTCTCCTCCCCGATCGCTGAATTGCAATGCCGTGGACAGCCCCGGCATGGACGAAGTTCCAGAAAACGGCGACGACGAGCAGAAAAGTAAGAATTTTCTTAACCTTCTCTCATTTTTTCGGGGGGCTATACCTGCCAACTACCAAGCTCAAAAGATTTCATGAGCTTGCAACAAGAAATCTTCCGAGTGTGACCAAATTCCTGTGTGATTGATATGGGTGTGTAGCGGTTTTCGATATACCTACTGCGTACAAAAACCTTCGTGATAGAGTCAAACTTCTCTGCTTTGGCTTGGCGGTGCTCTTGCCAGTGTTTTTTTGGATAACTCTAATTACCGGATTTCTCATAGTTAACGGCAGATAGGATTTTATAATTCTCGATTTGATTTGAAATCTGCCTTTACAATGCAAGGTATATCAGTGGACGGAGCTCCTCGAAAAATAGGATTTGTCGCGCTTCTTTCTTTTGCTCTGTTGCTTTTGTTTCTCAATCCAATAATTTCGATATCAAGCTCTGGCAGCTCGCAATTTAGCTTCAGTCCCGCCATAAACCTTAGCAACGACAAAGGTTCTGCGAGCTTTCCCAACGTGCAGGCCATTGGCTCCAACGTGTACGTCACTTGGTCGGAGGGGAGCGGAGGCATTTTATTTAGGGCGAGCAACAATTACGGTGCAACTTGGAGCGCAACTAGGAAAATCTCGCTCAATACCGGACCCGCAAGCAAGCAGGTCTTGATGTCCGTCAATGGTTCAAACGTTTACGTCAGTTGGCCACAGCAGGTAGGAAGCTCCGGCCTTCAGATTTTTGAATCAACTATTACAGACTATGGAAGTGGTCCCTTCACAACTACACAGCTGACTCACGGAGATTTTGGCTTTACGGTTCCGGTTATTGCCTCTTGGGGAAATGATATTGTAGTCGCGTATGGCAACGGTTCAAACACGCAAACTGCCTCTGTCGTTTGGTACACGACGAGTACGAACGCCGGGGTGACTTGGAGCGCGCCCTCCAATGTTGGTTTCAAATGCGCTAGCGGTTGCTGGATTCCCGAACCGCAAGCTTACATGCGGGGAAACTACGTGTATGTAGTTGGTGACTACGGTTTTGCTGAATCGAACAATTCCGGCGCGTCCTGGCACTCCATAAGCGTCCCTGCTCTTGATAATGCAGGCAGGGAACCATGGATCTGGGGATCCGGGCCGAACGTCTACGTGGCATGGTTTTCGGCGCCCACAGACAACAACAACGAGATTTACTATATTCACTCGAACAACAATGGAGCAACGTGGAGCAGCGTGTCCGTACTATCGACATCTCTCCCGAACACTATCAACCCGATGTTGTGGGCGTACGGAAATACCTCTTGGATTGCAGTTGTTCAAAATCCCGGTGCATCAGACGGAAAGATCTGGGTTTACACGTCGACTAACGCCGGAAGCACGTGGTCAAGTCCCGTTCTTCTAAGTGGATCGGGACAGGTCAGCTACCCGTGGACTGTAGCTTCGAGCGACGGGCAAAACGTGTTCGTTGGCTACTCCCAGAAAACGAGCTTCGGCTGGATAGTTAGGGTCGGGTACAGCACGAACGGAGGAGCAAGCTGGGGTGCTGCTCCGAGCGCGAATGCCTCCGGGAATGCAAATGGAAAAGCTGGGCAAGCTCAGGATCAAGCTGACACTGCAATAGCTTCGAGCGGCACGCACTGTTATGCAGTTTGGCAGTATTTGAGCCCGTCCGGAACGTCGCAAATTTACTTTTCTTCATCATGACAGCAGCGATGTCTTCAGAAAGTC
>JASHSF010000152.1 GCA_030036955.1 Nitrososphaerales archaeon | reverse complement strand
CCAGAAACGAATATTCCCGAGAGGTTCCACGAACCGATGTGCCCTAAAAGCAATGTCTGCCAAATCAATATTGCGACCATAATCGTTGTCAGAACTATCTGTATGTAGCCGATTAAGCGGAGAAACCTCTCCTCGAAGAGAGCATTTAGCACAGTCCAGGCGACGAATACCCCGGTAATCGACCACACAATCGCCGTCTGCTCAATGCCGTGAATTCCGAAATTTGTAAGGATCCCTGGCATCAGCTCAAAATCAAAAACTATGAAAACAATTTTTGAATAAGCCGCAAGCGCCGTGTTCGCAATCCACATGGAAAGGCGCGCAACAAAGTAGCGGACGCTTCTCGACCCTGCTGCAAGCTTTGTAAATGACGGCCCTCCCATTGCATCGAGATTGCGGGCAGCTGTTTCCGTATACATGTCGGCGTATACTTTCGCCATCAAAACAGAAAGAACTGTCGCAAGAGCAAGTGCCCCGAGAGAGACAAACTCGAACTGCACTACATTTAGTGGAATCAGAATGAAAAGCGGTGAGCCTAAAGTCGCTCCGAGTCCGATTGCGAGAACTGAAACGAACCCGTAGGTGGGCTTTGGCTCTGGTTTTCTAAAGAGCTTCTGCGGGAATTTCGTTCTTATTGAGCGCGGAAATGATGCAATCAGCACCATTCCGGTGAGGGAAACGCTGAGCACTCCGACGATCAGAATGATGTCGCCGAATGAAAAGCTCTGGGAAGATGATAGGGAAGATAAGAAGGAATATTCGTTAAGAATGTAGTCAATGGCAATTATGAGAGCTATGATCCCTAGGCAGAGCGCACCAATTTTGAAAACGAGAGCGGTCCTCCTGACTATGTTGTTTAGCTGAACCAAGATCTAACACGTTAGCTTTCGATTGAATGACGCAAAGGAAGACCGAACAAAGAGCTGAGCAGCCCTTGCTAGGAAGTCAAGTTTAGAATTGAAAGAATTGGCTGACCGCCGTCGCCTAGAGAAGCTATTTTTTCACGTGCGATCCTTTCGTCAAATTCGGGATCTCCATGCTTTAGCAATGCAGTTGCCTTTGGGGCGATCACCTTCCAAGCCGTGGCGAAAAATTCCAGGTAATCACCAGACTGGAGGACATTCTGATCCTTCCTCGTCAGTTTAATCAATCCACTCCTGTAATTTTCGAGATCCTTCAGCGAAATCCACAGCTGTCCCATTTGGTTTGAGACAATCTCCGTCTCAAGAAATTTGTTTAGGGAAGCGTCAGAGGTTACAAGGACCTTGCGGTTTGGCTCACTGAACTCTACAGCAAGCGAAGAGTGTGAATCCCTCTTTGAATAAACAACCTTTACCGAAGCTTCCCTTTGAGGATGGTTGAAATTAGCTATGACACTTCCCTCCGATGCCTCCGCACTTGAGAGAACATAGTTGTCCAGCCTCTCGTAGCCCGGGACGGGTTGTTTCTTTATCCAACTCTTTCCGAGGTTGACCGGAATTTTTACCTCTTGTCCGAATCCTGAAAGCTTGAATTCTTTCTTGAAATCGAAACTCTGCTTGCAGTCGAGCCCGAATTCGTACTGTATGCCTTCCTCGCACACGTACAGGCATCTGGCGTCGTACGCTCCCTCGACAAGCTTGAGAGATATCGTCTTATCATGAACCAGGAACGGCGTGGAAGCCAGAAGTGCTTCAATTGCCTTGAACGTCTTTGTCTTTTCGGCGTCTTCCGAAGCAAGCAGTTCTTTGTGCTCGGTTATTGATTGCTCTCCCATCTTTTTCTTCGCCTGGTCAACGGCGAGCGTAGAAAAAGAAACTATTTGCTTTGAGAGCTCAATTGAATTTTCGTCACCGAGCACTTCTCTGGTTGAGGAGATAAGGTCCGCAATCTGGGCTGCGAGCTTATCGAGTGCTTCCGCCCTCTTTCTAGCCAGTTGCTCGATCTCGACGACCTTGCTAGATATCTCCCCGAAGCGCTGAGCAAATTTCATAGCGTCGATTAAATTCGAAAACGCCTGTTTCACAGCACCTGATGAAGCATCTTCGCCCTGAGGTCCGGCTAGTGTTAGATTTTCTCCTTGACTCATTCAAACGCTAGCTGCATATTCTTGCAGGCTTTAAGTCTTTTAAGCTAATAAAGAATCTTTGATATGATTCTCAGCCCAGCTTTGCCGTGAGACCCTGAAATCTAATGCGAGTAATTTTGTCGCACTTCCCGAGGAAACAACATGCACTGTATTCCGCAGCGGATACCACGAATGTTATTAGGGCAACCTCAAACGCGATCTAAAATTTGCGGAGAAAGTGGCGTCTGACGAAAATGTCCTTAAAATATCTCACTTTTGACTGCTATGGTACTCTCATAGACTGGAAGAAAGGGATTGAAGAAAACTTCGCGAAATGTTTCTTGGATGGGACTAAATTGGCGATTGAAGGAAATGAAATCTTTCAAAAATACGTGAAACTTGAAGCTGCCCGGGAATCCAGACAATACGAGTCCTATCGAAACATTCTGGCTGAGACTTCCCTCTTGCTTGCCGGAGAGCTTGTACTCGAAACAAGAGAGAGGAGCGCGGTATCGTTTTCCAAAAGCATTGAGTACTGGCCAGCGTTTCCCGATAGTCGCCTCACTCTTGAAGAGTTCAAAGACATGGGGATAAGGTGCTACATATTGTCAAACGTGGATACAGAAATACTACAACATACGATTCAAAATAACGGGTTGGATGTCGATGGGTATGTTACTGCTGAACAAATAAAATCCTACAAGCCAGCTAGCCGACACTGGCTAGAGTTTCTGCAAAGAGAAGGGGCAGACAAGAATGAAATGGTACATGTGGCGAACAGCGTCTTCCATGATATTATTCCCGCAAGAGATCTCGGGATTACCACAATCTGGGTCAATAGATATGGTGAAGGCAGGGCGGAAAAGGCTGGAGATTATACAGTAGATAATCTTTCTGAAATTCCGTCGCTGTTGAGAGAAGAAGGTTTAGTTTAGCGCCATACTTGGGACTCGGATTTACTTCCAGCTCGCGATTGAGTTCCTCGTTTCTTTCCAACGTTGGATTCGCGGTAAATTTGCTGATCGCGCAGATACTAGGAAAGCTAACTAGTTTTCCCTAGTGCGAATTTTTCGAAAAGACAAACTATTTAGCAAATTATTTCTTCGGATGTGGCCTTGAAGCTTCTAGTCTTTCTACAAGGTACGACGTTTATCGAGAGCGCTCTGATCGGGAAGACCAGAGAGGAAAGTGTCAAGAAGTCTAGAGAATGGGCAGCTAAAGGGGGCTGGCTCGGAGAGCTCGTTCCCATCGGCAATGCCGCAAAGAAAGTAAGAACCTGGAGCGAGCACGTTGAGCTATATTACCTTACAGCTTCGAGAAAGGAAGAAAACGTCGCAAAGTGCCAGATTGCACTCAAACGATGGACCTTCCCAGAGGGAAGGCTTCTGCACAGAGAGAAGGATCAAAGCTATTCCGATCTCATAACGCCGCTCCGCCCCGATGTGATAGTGGAGGACGATTGCGAGAGCCTCGGGGGCATAAAGGAGATGGTGTACCCGAATCTCTCAGAAAATGTTAGGCGTTCGATTGCGTCAGTGGTTGTCAGAGAGTTTGAAGGAGTGGATCATCTGCCGGACGATCCAACGTTGCTCTAGATCATCTCTTCTTTCGGTTTTTTGCAGATTTCTTTTTCGGGGGTAGCGTGAGCGACCACTCGAAAGACCTGTTCACCCACTCGGTGATTCTCTCCGGACTTTTTCGAAACTGTTTTGGAAGCACTATGTATTCCTTCATAACATGACCTCCCATTGGCGTGAAGGGCGATGACCCGGTTATCTCGAACAGCTCGGGCTGATCTTCCTCCGCGAGACGTACGAAAATGTCGTCACCATACAATCCCATGAACAAGTTCCCATTCGCAAACGCTGCCAAATTTCCAAACATCGGCCTCATAGAAACTCTGTAATCATCAGGCACTATGGATCTGAAAAATTCAATAGATCCATCTGAAGGTTTTGGAATCTTCATAACCGCTCGTTTTCTCCCTGCTCGGATTTCAGCATAGCTGAAAAAAATCTTCTTGCTGCGCCCTCATGCGCGAAAGGGGGAATCAGCGCCGCACTACGAAGAATCGTCGTTCAGCCTCTGATACGAAAGGTACGCTCCCAAGGTGATAAGACCGATCCCTGCAGCAGTTATGCCAGCAATAGCTGCTTTTTCTCTCCACGTGATGGTCCCCTTAGGCACATAGACCAGAGAATCTTTACTGCCCTCGAGCGCACCTTCCAGATAGGAAATCCTCTGTTCGAGTTGCTTTCTCACGTGAAGCAGCTTTGTCTTCGACTCCTCATCTGGCGGATTAGCAAGCTGGTCGTCTACAATTGCCTTCGCATGCCTCAAAATGGCGAGCTCGTTTTGGCTTGCTATGCGCGGAAAATCTTCCTTGCCACTGCCTTTTATGTACTCGTTGACCTGCTGTGAAAATTTTGTAATGTCCTCTTTGATCTCCTCGAGCCGGTCCTTCTTTCCGTCAGGCTTTTGATCTCCTTCCAATTTGAACGAACTTTTATAGGCAGCGGCAATTACTTTAGATTTGCGGTAAAAATTCTCTTGAATTTTTTTATCGGAATGACAAGTCGATGTTTCGTTCCGCTGTTCAAAGCTTTCTTCCATTGTTGGAAGATCGGATCCCAATAAGCTAGAGTCAAGAAAAGATAGCTCAAGCTTTGAATCTCATCGATGCACTAAATCAGAATCCTCGATCTCTATTGTCAAGAAACATGCCGAGTCACAATAACAACCTGTAGAGTGCATGGGAAGTTAAAGTGCGTCCAGAAAATCCTCGCCTCGTTTTAATAAAGCGATAGCACAAAGATTTTCGATTAGAGTCTTTTAGGTTCATCATGGAAGGAAAAAGGGGAAACGTCGGTCAGAATTTTGATAATCTCAGTCAGATTCAACACTGACTCTCCAGTTTCCCTGCTCGGTATGGGCTAATTATCGAAAAGAAAAGCCTAATTGGTACGCAAAAGCCGCTATGGCGACTTGACAAAAAAGTGTCCGATGTGTAACACGGTGAACGATTCCACTGCGCAATCGTGCAAATATTGTGGTTACATTTTCGAAGACGTTTCGCCGACAGGTACGACAAGCTCAGTCTCGACTGCTGGAGAAATATCGCCGCAGAACGTTGTTACACCGCCCGAAGGTCCAATTCCGGTTAGTAGCTACCAAAGTCCTTCATTCCAGAGCTCCGCGCCAGTTTTCGTAGTAAGTAGCTCTTGGAGGGATCGAAGAAACCTGACATCGATAATCATAGGAGCGGTTCTCGCGGTTTTCTACATCGTGAGCGATCTTCCGATTATTACCGGTTCCGGATTCTCAGTAACGAGTCTCGTTTTTCTCATATTCCCAGCTCTCTTCATACTTCCAGCTTTCTTGTCCAGCCGAACGTACGAATTCTACGACAATGCGCTGGTCATCAGAGGCGTCGGATCGAACCGGGAAATCCCTTACTCGCAAATTTCCGCAGTGTCAAATTATCGCGGCGCTCTAGTGCTTCAACTAAATAATCAATGGCGACAAGTTAGAGTTCAGGGCAAGATCAAGTCCACGACCGTCGGCGTAGATCTTCCCACCTGGTTGAATCAAAAGATCAAACCACAACAATCCCCAGATTCCAGCAAATCGTCTTCCCAAGATACGACAGAATAAAATTATAGTCCTATCCGGTGAAATATAACCAAAGACGGAGACGGTTATTCAAAAGAAAGAGAATTGTTTTTGAGCTCGCCTTTTTGAGTCATGAAACGAACCCGCGATGCCAAAAGCTCTTGTTACTGGGGGAGCTGGTTTCATAGGCTCCCACGTTGTCGATCGACTTCTCCAAGACGGATACGAGGTCACAGTGCTTGACAATCTTTCCGACGGCACACTTGACAATCTTGTCCACTTGAAAAATGACAAGCGCTTCCTTTTCGTTGAGGCGGATCTGAGGGATCCTGATATCGTCAGTAAGCTCGTCAGGGGTGTCGACGCCGTTTTCCACCTTGCAGCTCACGCTAAAATGAGAGTGAGTCTCGGCGATCACAGGGTTGATCTTGAGCACAACATAATTGGAACGCTCAACGTCCTCGAAGCAATGGTTGCCAACAACGTGCACGACCTTATCTTCGCTTCCTCGTCGGCAATTTACGGGGAGGCGACAGTCGTTCCGACGCCTGAAGAGTACATCGGGATACAAACCTCCCTTTATGGCGCAGCAAAGCTTGCTTCCGAAGCGTACTGCGAGGCCTTCGTGCAATTTGCCCCGATAAAGTTCTGGGCATACAGGTTCGGAACAGTATTGGGCGAGCGCTGTCGAAGAGGGGCTATATGGGACTTTGAGCATAAGATGATGAAAAACCCGAAAGAGCTCGAAATACTCGGCGACGGAAAGCAGAGTAAAGACTACCTTTACGTCAAGGACTGCGCTGAAGGGATACTCCTCGGCTACAAGAAAA
>JASHSF010000151.1 GCA_030036955.1 Nitrososphaerales archaeon | reverse complement strand
GAGAATCTCCGAAGGAAAGAGATACTGAAGATTCTTTTGCAAGAGTCTCGGTCAGATAAAATTCCATCTCTAATTCGCTATTAATGGCTTTTGAGGCGGCGGCAGTTCCCCTTAAATGGAAAAGCCCCGCTCAGATATTTTGAGAATAAATTGAGCTGGGGAACTTTAAGCGGAGAAAAGAAAGTTGATTCTGAAATTCTTGCAATGCCGAGATCTCACTCGCCGGGAATGCGATTCGAAAATGTCAACGCCCTCGTAACTGGATCAGGTAAAGGGTTTGGATCTCTAATAGCTCTGGCTCTCGCGAAAGAGGGGGCAAACGTCGTCGTCGCCTACAACACGTCGAAAGAAGGAGCTGAGAGAGTTTCCGACACTGTCCGCAAGCTCGGACGCAAATCCATGATTGCGAAGATCGACATTACGAAATGGGACGAGGTAAAATCTGAGACTAGGCAAATCTGGGAGAATTTCGGGCCGCTCGATCTTCTGGTAAACAATTCTGGGGATGTCTCAAATAAGCAAATGTCGTGGCGAGAAATTACTGAGGAAGCAATCGATCAAACGCTCGCCGTGGACATCAAGGGCACTCTCTTCATGACTCAGGAAGTAGGCATGAGAATGCTCGAAAGAAAGAGTGGAACCATAGTTAACGTTGCATCAAACGTTATTGTCACGGGCAGTCCTAGAGCCCCTCAGTACGCCGCCTCGAAGTACGGCGTGATTGGCCTTACAAAGTCTTACGCGCTTGCATTTTCGCCCTGGGTCAGAGTCAACGCAGCTTGCCCCGGCTACATGGACACTGAAGCTACAACGACGCGAAAGGATTGGACTCCCGAGAGAAGAAAGTGGATCGTGGATCACAGCGCTCTCAAGAGAATCGGCAAGCCCGAGCACATTGTTCCAATAGTTCTCTTTCTTGCCTCCGACGATTCTATTCACATGACCGGAAATATCGTGATAGCCGACGGGGGCTTTAGCATGCCCGGAGCCTAGCTCGCCTCAGCTTCTTTCAATGCGTCAGAGTAGGAATTTTGAAGCGAAGGGGCCAAGCCGTGAATAAACTGATGCTTAGTTTGAAAAAGTTGAGAATGAAAGTTGAACAAGGGTTAAAAGGCAATTTTCCAGCATAAGCAGCTAAATAAGTCAGTGCGAGCTTTAAGGGTCACGGAAAATGGCGCAGTACGAACAAACGGATTTTGAGAGCGATAAACACGGGCAGATCCGATCATCACAAGATACCGAGCAGCAGCTC
Source organism: Nitrososphaerales archaeon (assembly GCA_030036955.1). Taxonomy (GTDB): domain Archaea; phylum Thermoproteota; class Nitrososphaeria; order Nitrososphaerales; family CADDZS01; genus JASHOD01. The sequence continues at coordinate 10,904 of JASHSF010000151.1, read as the reverse complement.
GATATTTTGGTTGAACCGTGGAAGAAACTCGTGATTCACGAGCTGCTCGAGTACCGCTTTGAGGATTTGGCTAAACTCGTCGCAACTCAATCCGTGCAGCAGGGAGGAACGGCAATTCCAACCATCAGCTGGGCAGAGGGCGTCGCTTTTCTCATCAGCCCCTTTCCAGACGAGAGCGAAGTGATCATCGAGGAGAAGCTGAAAGGAATAATCCACTACAACACCGTGCTCTTTGCGCTGAAAAAGAACTTTGAGGCCGAAATTTTTATGCGCGGCCACGAGATTAGAATAAACCTCATCGACGTGGGAACAAATGACATTTTCAAGCTCCTGGCGAGAAAGCTCATCGAACATGCAAAGCTTCCGCAGAGCGCTCCCGCGGCCTACACCTCGAGAGGCAACGGGCCAGCTGGTCTCCAGTAAGCCTCATTCCACAAATTATTAGGAAGGGAAAACTCACTTCTCCCCGTTGTCCGGGAAGAAGAGGTAATGACAAAGAATTCTCTCGTGGCCTCGATGCTGCAAGAGCTAGCAGATTACTCCGAGATGGAGGATGATCTGCCGTACCGGGCGAGGGCGTACAGGCGCGCTGCGCAGACTATCAATTCAGTCGAGGATGACATCGAAGCTCTCTGGAAGGAGGGCACTCTCATGGAGCTTCCCGGTGTCGGAGAAAACATTGCCAAGAAGATCGACGAGATCTTGAGAACGGGCAAGCTCCAGACGCTCGAGAAAATGAAGATTTCGACCCCGGTTGACGTAACCTCTCTCACGAAGGTCGAAGGCGTCGGGCCGAAGACAGTCAAAGCGCTTTACGAGGAGCTGAAAATAAGAAACATTGATGATCTCGAAAAGGCGATTCGCGAAGGAAGGCTCGCAGATTTCCGGGGGCTCGGTGTAAAAAGTCCTGAGCTCCTTCTGCAAAGAATCCAAAATGCGAAGCTCCAGTCGAACAGAGTGATGCTAATCGAGGCCGAAACGATTGCCAAGACGGTCAGCGCAGAGCTGGAAAAAAATCCAAACGTGATAAAATTTGAAATCACAGGATCGTACAGGCGCAAAAAGGAAACCATCGGCGACATGGATGTCCTCGCGGTCAGCGACGCGCCACAGAAGATTGTGGAGAATTTTACAAAGAGCGACGAGGTGAGAGAAATTGTCGTCGCGGGAGATTACAAGGCTTCGGTGAAATTTGAAAAAAACTTTCAAGTTGATCTACGCGTCGTCCCGAGCAAGTCCTGGGGGGCCGCGTTGCTCTATTTCACGGGCTCGAAGGCACACAACATCGAACTCCGCACGAGGGCCCTTGCAAAGAAGTACCACCTGAGCGAGTACGGCCTCTTCAAGGCGGACAACGAAACGGTCGTCGCCGGAGAGAGCGAAGAGGAAGTTTACGATGCGCTCGGAATGGATTACATTCCCCCGGAGCTGAGAGAAAATAAAGGCGAGATCGAAGCTGCAGTATCGCACAAGCTTCCGAAGCTTATAGAGCGGAAAGATGTCAAAGGCGATCTGCAGATGCATACTTCCTGGAGCGACGGCGTGCAAAGCATTCGCGAAATGGCAGAAGGCGCCCAAAAGCTCGGATACGAATACATTGCAATTACAGATCATATTGGAGGCCTGAAGATTGCAAACGCGATGGGGACTGAGCAGATCAGAGATCAGAGAAGAGAAATTGACAAGCTGAATTCTGATTTTGAAAAAGCCGGAAAATATTTCCACATCCTGCAGGGGGCAGAAGTGAACATAAAATCTGACGGTGCGCTCGACATGCCTAACGCTGTCCTGAAAGAATTTGAGATTGTGCTCGCTTCAATTCATAGCGGGTTTAAGGACGACGTGAAGAAAATAATGATGCGCTTTTCAGGCGCGCTTGAAAATGAAAACGTCGACGTAATCGCCCATCCAACCGGTAGAAAGATTATGGAAAGAACTGGCTACCCCGTTGACATACCGGAGCTAATCGAGAAAGCCCTTGAAACCGAAACCATTCTCGAAATTGACTGCTACCCCAACAGACTCGATCTGAGCGACGAAAATGCTTTCCAAGCAATCAAAGCGGGGTGCAAGATTTCAGTCGATACGGATTCCCATAATGCTGAGGAGCTAGCCTTCATGGAGCAGGGAATATTTCAGGCTAGGAGAGCTTGGGCTGAAAGGGGGAACGTCCTAAACACTTTACCTTATCGTGATCTGCTAAAATTCCTCGGAAGCTAGGTGACGAAAACGCTGTAAGTAGCTACCCTCATCGCGTTGCCCTTTGAAAGAACCGCTGGCGAAAGAGTAATCGAAAATCGGCCTCTGCTCAAAGCTTGGAACGTAAATTGCTTCGCGGTTTGATTTAGGTCGGCGAGCTGAATGAGTCTAGTAGAAACGAGCGAAAGGCCGTTGTGATCGTAATTGGCGACCCAGTCGCCCGACGCGTCGCCCGGCGGCGAGCTCACTTCGAAGAGCATTCCGGTATCAACCGTGATTGTGCTCGTGGAAGGCTCGCCCTTCTTCCCGGGTGGACCGGCGCCAAATGTGCTGGCGCGCGTGCTTTCCCTCGTTTCGATGGTTTTCATAATGTCCGTCCTTGTGACGATTCCCGAAAGGCGAGCGGTGGAATCCAGCACAAACACCCTGCCTATCTGGTGCTGGCTCATTAGCTGCAGGGCTTTCTTCGCGGAATCGCCTTCCTCAACCGTAACGAGTTTTTCCCTCGGCACCATCATATCGCGGACTCGAAGAGTGTTCCAGGATTCCTTTGTTGCGTGTCGGAGATCGTGCATGGTGACGCATCCGACGAGGTTGTTACCCTCCGTCACGGCAAAGCCGTTGTGCTTCCTCTCCATGAAGTGAATCGAGAGTTCGTTCGCTGTCATTTCCGGGGAAACTGAGTCAACCTGGCGAGTCATGATGTCGCGCACCTTGAGGGGACCCAAATCCTCTTGCACGATTTGCTGGCGAAGCTCGTTAGTTGCCCCGCTAGATATGAACCAGCCGATCAGCACGAGCCAGATTCCGTCGAAAATATCTCCGTATAGAACGAAAAGAACAATTCCGGCGAACATTAGAAGATAGGCAAAAATGCGACCGATGGTCGAAGCAGTTTTTGTCGATCTCAGGACGTCGCCGTTGGATCTCCAGATGAGTGAGCGTAGAACCCGGCCACCGTCGAGCGGAAACGCGGGGATTAAATTGAATGCCGCGACGATGATGTTGATGAGAAATGAGTAGTACAGCGGCCCGACGACTAAAACACCTGCGCTGGAGTCCTTTGAAAGAATCCAGAGGCCTCCGAGAATTATTCCGATCACGATTGAAGTGATGGGACCCGCGGCCGCCATCTTGAGTTCGAGGTCAGGCGTCGGTGGTTCTTCCGTCATTTCCGAAACCCCGCCGAACAGGTAGAGGGTTATTCTGCCGATCTGCAAACCGTTTCTTTTTGCAACGACCGAGTGAGCAAGTTCGTGCACCAAGACGGAGCCGAAAAGGAGAAGCGCTGACAAAATGCCAAGCGTAAGCTCAAGTGCAAAATTTAGCTGGTGAGGATATTCCGCAGGCATGACGAGAAATCCTACTGTCCAGACGATCAAGGCAAAAATGATGAACCAGGTGTAGTCTAGAAAAAGCGGAATTCCGTAAATTTCTCCGAGTTTGATGGCCATGTCCGCTTCCCCTAAACTAGGGACAACCGCTCTGCCTTAAGTACTTCTCAGAACTCTCAGATGATGGCTCTGTACAGGTGTTCTAAATAGGAATTTAATTGAGCCAATTTGCTGCTCCTGCTCTTCTTCCACGCCAGCCTTTACAAGCACCTCTTGAAAAACTGCGCTGAGAATCAGCATCAGGACGAAACAAATTGCGAAAAATGCAATGAAAACAACCACGAAGCCGAGGGACTCTATTCCAAGTTGTTAAAGTGCAGAAGAACCCCCGCCAATGAGCAACCCGTTGGGTAAGCTCGTGCTGCTCGCAGCTGCAAAGCCGCTTTGGGCAAAGAGAGCGATCATCAAAACCCAAAGACTCCCCCGACAAGGTAGCCGGGGAAAAGTCCAACTGGGGCCTGTAAACCAACTTTACTTTTGAAAGCTAGGTTTCGGCGCTGAAAACAAAATTCTTACGAGAACCCCGAGAATTATTGCACTCGCCGGACTAGCAAATCCAGCGGAGGGGCGTGATTACGATGAGTCCCATGAGTATTCCGTTTGCAGAATAGTACAGATCAGGATTTTTCCTGACACTCGCCTACATCACGAGCATGAGAGAAAGGAAAGAGGAAGCGAAAGAAGATGCGCGGGAGCAATAGTCAACAAGGGCATAGTTAATCTCGGAAAAGAAAGCAGCCAAGATCATCATGGAACAAGCAATGGCGGATTGCCCTAAGCATTCTGTCAGCGTTTTGTCTGCCGAGACCTAAAAACTGACACAGCGACGGCTAGCGCCACCACGATGATCGTCCCGACGACTATTACGAATACAAAAGGAGACAACCCGAAGAAGCTGCTAGTCGAACTTGTAGTCATGAAGCTAGTCGTAGTGGTGATAGTACAGCAGAAATATGGATTGGTAATTGTCGAGCTCGAAACCGTGACGGTTGTAGCGCTGGTAGTGTTAGGGCCGAGTGCGTAAAGGTATCCGTCTGCGGTTGTAAAGTAAAGCGTATTGCCAGTTGCTATGACGGGCGTTGGCGAGGAATATCTCTCATAGCTCCCGATGCTGAGCGAATACAGCCACATCGCGGGGTCGATGAAACCTCCCGTGTTAAAGCTCCACACCAGTGTCCCCGACGGGTTGAGGGCGTACACCAGGCCGTTGGTAGAACCAAAGTATATGGTTCCGTCTGCCCCCACCGACGGGGCGGAATCGACGTAGCCACCGGGGGTAGAGAAAGTCCACAGCTTCGCTCCAGTGGTCGAGTTGATTGCGAGCAATCCGCCGCCGTCGCTACCGATGTAGAGAGTCTTGCCATCTGGCGAGAGCGCCGGGGAGGATACTACAGGATCCCCTGCGTAAATGTTCCACTTAGTCGTCCCGTTTGGATTCAGCGCATAAATCGAACCGTCGTAACTTCCGAAGTAGATAACGCCTTGCGGTCCAACCGTCGGGGAACCGATTATCCAGTCATTTGCACTAAAAGTCCACTCTGAAGCGCCGTTGCTGGTTGACAGCGCGTGGAGAGTGTCGTCGTAGCTCCCAAAGTACACTGTGCTGCCGTCGGGGCTGAGAGCTGGCGTCGAGTAAACAGAATCGGAGGTTGAGTAGTTCCAATTCTCGTTACCGTCAGGGGCAACCGAGTAGACATAACCTGAGAAATCGCCGAAGTACATGTTCCCGTTAGGTCCGATTGCTATGGAAGACGTGATGGAGTCGTTTGCGAAGAAAATCTCCGAAGTTGGAGTTTCGGTGCCATTCGGATAAAGCACATAGAGGGTTGTGTCGTAGCTGCCGTAGTAAATCCAGCCGTTTGACGCTATCGCTGGGGAACCAAGGTCTTTGTCGTCGGTCGTAAAGTTCCACTCGGCTCCAGATCCGGTCGGACTGAACGCGAAGATGGAATCGGTGTAGCTGCCGGAGTAAATGGTACCGTCCGATCCAACTACGAGTGAGGAAGAAAGAGGATCGCCTGTGTAGAAGCTCCAGTTAACGGCGCCGCTCGGGCTCAACGAGTAAAAGTTGCCGTCGTCGTCCCCGACGTAAACGGTCCCGTTCGAGGTGACAAGGGGCGTGGAGAAGGAGTCCCCGTAACCGCTAAAGTTCCAGGAGTAAATTTGTCCCGGAGTCATTGCGTAAATGTTGTTCAGATAGTCGTCAAAATATATGAGCCCGTTGGATCCGACGACGGGAGAAGATCTGAGACCAAGCGCGTCGTCGTCAATGGAGAAATTCTCGGTGCCGTTGGGATAGACGGAGATGAGGTGTCCGATGTAGATATTTCCGCTGGGGTCGACCGCTGGCGTATATGCCGCCGAGGCGTTGCTCGGAAAAGACCAAAGGGAAGAACCGGTTGCGCTCGTGACGGCGAAGAGATAGTTAGTGAAAGACGACTCATTTAGGACGTCAAAGTAGACCGCGCTGCCGCTCAGGGAAAACGCTGCAGAAAACAAAATTGGACCCTGGTTGTTTGAATAAGTCCACTGCCGAGTGCCGAGTGGGGAGATCGAGTAGAGCGTCCCGAGCGAATCGCCAAAAACAATCGAGGTTCCGGCGGAGTTGAGCACCGGAGTAGAATAAATGCCTGAGCTCGCTCCGAACTTCCACTTCAGAGTCCCTGAGGGAGTCAGAGCGTAGAGCACGCTTCCGTCGCTGCCGAAGTAGATAGTCCCGTCAGGCCCAACGGCCGGGCTCGTGGAAACTCTGCCTGCGCTTAAGGTATACTGCCAGAGAATTGATCCACTAGGATTGATGGCGAGAAGCGACTTGCCGTCGCTGCTAAAGTAAATGGTCCCGTTTGCTGAAACGGCTGGTGAAGCATCGAGCGAATAACCCCCCGCTTGTACGCTCCAGTCGATAGAGCCGGTTGCCGCATTCGCAGCGTAGAGAGTACCCGTAGTCGTGCCGAAATAGAGGGTTGTGCCATTGGGTGACAGAGCTGGGGTTCCTTCTACAAATCCGCCCGTCGAGACTGTCCACTTCGTCGAATTCGAAGAGGGACCTACAAGCGGGGATCCTCCTGTGTGGAAGGAGTTCTGCTGGTACTCGGGCCACGGAGAATTTTGCGTTCCCTGACCATATGTCAGGAGTGCGTTACCTTGGACAGCAGCAAAAACTGAGAAAGCGAGAAGGAATACCACAAGCAGCACTGATGGTTTGACCAAAGCTCATGACACCTTTATCAAAAATCGTCGCCATCGCTTTCGGAAAAGAGCGACTGATCGAAAACGCTTTGCTTCTCTTTTTAACTTGTCTAAGAGAAGACAAGTGACGAGTATTGCGCCTTTCGATACAAATCAGTAGCCAGACTTCACAAATTTCTTATTCTCAACTGAACGGAATTGGAAAACAAATGTCCGGAAAAGAGAAACGCAAGTCCTACAGGTGCGCGCTCGTCATGCACATCAGTGCGAAGGATGGGAAAAACGCAGCAGAGAGATTCCTCAACGTTATAGAAGAAGGATGGGTAAAGCCCAACGACGTGATAGTAAGCACAGAGTGAATCATTTTTTCTTTGGTTTGTTGTCCCACCTAGTGTAGAGATCGTGCCTTATCCCAAAGAGATCCAGAGTCTTTCCCACTACGTGATCAATTAGATCACCCATTGTCTCAGGCTTGTGATAAAAGCCCGGCATGGCTGGCATTATTATTGCCCCTGCTTCGGACGCCTCGAGCAATTGCTTCATGTGAATTCTGTTGAGCGGTGCTTCGCGCGGAACGAGTACGAGTTTTCTCGACTCTTTCAAAGTGACGTCTGCAGCTCTCACAACAAGGCTCTCGGCATAAGAGTTTACAATCCCTCCCAGAGTCTTCATGCTGCAGGGAATTACAGCCATTCCGTCGGTGAGAAAACTACCGCTCGAAAGACGAGCCGCGAGATCGTCGTCAGAATAGCTGAAGCTAGCTAGTTTATCGAGCTCGGGAATGGTGTATTTTGTCTCGTAGGAAATCGTAATTTTACCCCACTTTGAGATAATGAGATGCGATTCAACGCCCGCCCGTTTTAGCTCTTCGAGGAACCGTATTCCGTAGATCACGCCCGAACTTCCTGTTATGGCGACAACGAGACGCAAGATGGTTTTTGGAAATAATCTTCCGAATATATTAACGACACTTTAGCAAAGCGTATTCAGGTAGAGGCCAAACTCCTCAAGCTTGCAAAAGTCCTCTCTTGTTGCTCGAATGTAATGCACGGGTCTAGGCCCGAGTAATTTATTCCACTAGTAATTTTTGCGCTAGGTGACTTGTCTTCAAGGACTTGTTTCACTGTGAGCTCAAAAACTGATTGGTTTGGGGCACCAGGAATTTTCTGATCCCGCTCCGTGCAACTTGCTTTGACATAGTAGCTCATCTCTTCATCGATAAAAAGAAGAGCGAGTGCGCGATTCCTCCTGATGTTCTGCGCGCTTCTGCTGTTCGAGTAGATAATGATCAGAATCGTCTCTCTATTCTTCGCAACGACTTCGTAATGGCTCAGCATGCCGTGGTGGGGAAAGCCGCTTTCATCGACGGTTGAAAAAATTATGACGCGGTTCGGATTCTTGCCGGGATCTGCGATCAATCTCCCGTAGAGGTCATCTGGTAGCGAGGTTCCGATGTTTTTTGTCAAAGCACAACTCTAGCTGCCGTCAAAAAAACGGGTGTCAAATTACCGAGATTGGCTCAAGTGTCAATATACTTTAGCCCAAGAATTCAACTTTGTTAGCTCTCTTCAGTATAACGAGATTTGGCAAAGTTACATCGACGGGCAGATTTCTCTCAGCTGTTCAGTCAACTGTGTAATCAAAAAGAGTAAAAGAAAAGTTTTGTCCTCGAATTTTCCGAACAAATGGCAGCAAAGCTCAAGCAAGGAAACAATACCCGAGAAGATCAGGCAGTCGGTTGCGCCCCAAGGGGAGTTGAGGAAGAAATTATTTGAAACCGACAGAGCCCTCACTTCGCAAATATCACAGCTTGACAAAACTGTAACAAAAATGAATACTAAAGAGAAGAGTCTCTTTTCGAAGACCAGTGCCTCTTTCCAGCGTCACGACACTGTCCAGGCAAATGCTTACGCCGCAGAGCTCGCAGAACTCAGAAAAGCTATAAAGCTGGTAGAAGGCGCGAAGCTTTCTCTCGAAAGCGTTCAAGTGCGCTTAACCACTATAACGGATATCGGTGATCTAGCGGTAGCTATCGCCCCAGTCGGACAAGTAGTCCGAACAGTGAAACGGACGCTTAACGTCGTAATGCCCTCAGCAAACGAAACAATGGGCGAGATAAATTCTACCCTCGAAGGACTGATGCAGCAGATCGGCGGAGTTCCTTCATCGTTTGGATTCGACACTGGCGCTGTGAACGAAGACGCGGAGAAAATCCTTGCGGAGGCATCCGTCGTTGCAGAGAGCAAGATGGGCAATGTCCTACCTACACTACCGTACCTCAAGAACGACGAAGCAGAAGCGGACTCTACTTAGTGCGAGCGAGTTTGTTCTCATAATCACTCGCATTTTGCCCTTTCGGGAATCCCTGTGTCAGCAACTTTAGAATTACTCCGCTCATGATTCGAGATCCTTCGATCAATGTCTTCACGCATGACGTAGATAGGCTCGCCGCACTCTATTCGCGCCTCGAACGCGCCCCGTCGCTCAGGCCACCTTATGACTTTCAGGCTTCCAATTCCGTTCTTCACAGTGCTTGGTTGGCAGATCCGAACGGCAACCCGATCACCCTCGCGCAACAGCTCAAAAAAGGCCCCGCTTAATCTCAGGTTGACGGTAAGAGCCCTGAAGGTTGGATGCTAGTATAAGATCAAAGCTTTTCAAGCCAACTTTTTCACTTGACTTTCGATGGTCTCACGAAAGATCATTTGCATTGATCTCGGATCGGTTGTATATTCCAAGGATACCATTGATCTTGAAGTTAATGCCTTAAACAGCATTGCAGATCAATTCCAAGAACTTTGCAAACTCGGTTATCGTATTGTTGCATTCATCGGGCCCGGATGGGTGGGCGAGGAATATCTGGCGATTGCTCAGGAATACTCCAAAGACAAAAAGTCGATGAGCGCTATTTCCGAAAGAGCATGCAGAGTAAATGCTCTACTGCTCATCGACGTCCTTTTGGACCGTGGTTTGAGGACAAAATCTTCGCCCTTTGAATCGTTAGTTGCTTTTGAAGAATTTGTTCACGTCCCTAGTCAATGGGATGTTTTGGTTGGAGAGATGGCTTCGATTAAAACCTCGGACGCTATCAAAACCTTCGCGAAAAGAATTCGAGCAGAGTCAATAGTGAGAATTTCCGAAAGGCAGGAAAAAATGCGCAAGAAAAGTTCAAGCAGTCCAAGAGAATATTCCGTGCCTCTAGAAAATTTTCTTCGGACTCTCACTGAGTAGTTAAAATACCGCTGAAACTGTAATGAGAATTGTACCGATCACCAAGAGAATTGCAGCAACATGTGAAAGGCGTCTGTTGTTTTCCGCTGATCGAACTATCAAACCGGTCATGCCGACGACGAGCGCGAATTCTATGGCCCAGAGCTGAGCGTCGTAAAGCATTTTCATCACGCCTGAGCTTCCGCCGCCGAGCATCGCGAGCAGTGTAAGTACAGTTGCCGAAGTTCCGGCAATCGCAGCGGCAAGGACATCGTAGTGAGGCTCGTGAGCAACAGAAACGGGAAAGGTCGAACTTGAACTAGCCATGATTATCTATGAAAAAATCAAAAGATTCTCACGTAAATAGGCTCAGTTTTGCAGCCAGCGATCTATGACATTCCTGTCTCAAAGCAACTTAAAAGAATCCAAGTCGATAGAGTTTCTTGCTAGCAAATTGCCGATAAAGGCGGTTACTTTTGACCTGTGGCTCACCCTCATCTGGGATTCGAAGGAGCTTGAGGAATACAGAAGACTCCGCCGCCTTGTGAATTTTTACCGCTTCGTAAACAGGATTCATCGAGGAAGGGGAATTGAACAGTCCGCGGCTTTGCGGTTTACTTTCAACGACGTGAGACTAGCTCTTGAGGAGCTGGGTGAAGAAGTGAAACAAGATTACGAGCGGGGCGAGGATGTGCACCCCAAAGAAAGGGCCAGACGCCTGTTTAGAAAATTAAAGATAGAAGTCGACGAAGAAGAGGTTTACGCGAAAGCGGGCGTGATACTTTCGAACTCTGGATACATGAAAAAATTCCCGAATTTGAATCCCGAAGCAAGACCCACGCTCAAAGCTTTGAAGACAAAATATCCAGATTTGAAAATCGAATTGATCTCTAATGCCGCAAGGTCAACTGC
>JASHSF010000150.1 GCA_030036955.1 Nitrososphaerales archaeon | reverse complement strand
AATCCTGATTCCTTGCTTGGGGCCAAGGTAGAATATTCCGTGACTGAAACCCGCAATTTTGTAGGAATTGACGTCTAAGGACCTATTTGGAAGATCGACTTTCGATACCTTCCTGACGCGCCGGGGATCAAGATACATTGTCTTCCGGCTATGTTCGAGAATTGTGTAGTAATCGCAGCTATTTGCTTGGAGCTTGTCGTCGAGTTCGGCAAATCCTTCGTCAAGTAATGTGTCGCTATCAATTATCAATGAATCGCGATTTTCACTTTTCATATCCGACACAATTTGCACAACGCACAAGTTCTTATCCCGCCAATTGCCGGTTCTGAATTCAACGTCAGCCAAAGCGACTTTTTTCAGAATGTCCTTTTGAAAATCTGAAAAAACTTCGTCGAGATAAATGTACGATTTTTTCGGCTTTACATTGCTGATGTTCTTTAGAAAATAAAGCTCGACGTCCTGCATTCTGCTGAAAGGCAGGTACGTAACGAGTATATCGATCAAAGGAATGTTTACGGCGAATACCCTTCAGGTACAATTGTTATATTGGTTTCAAAGAATTGAGCGAAACATCAAGGTAGAAACAGGTAGGAAAAACAAAAAATTCGGAGGGGGCGCTCGTTGCGCCGAAGTAGTTTACTTGGGAGTTGTGCTGTGGCTCCAAACGTACAGGCAAGCCAGCATTAGAACGGAACCTGCGAGCCCGGATATCATTCCACCGACAATGTCAGCGCTTGCTCCACTCAATACGTACTGTATCCCTGATACGATTGGAACTCTAGCTATATACGCCAGAAAGCCCAAGGCGTAACCCAAGAGCCAGAATCCAAATATTACCGCTGTGCGACCCATTTTGTGCGTCACTGCGCCGGGACGCACATTTGGACTATAGAACAAGAAGGTAAACGTTCTTTGACAAACAGTGCAAGATTAGTTTGATACTGCCGACGCTCTCATCGGCCACAGGCCATGAGATGCGAAGGACCTCCGGTGGAGGCCGCTAAGTCGTTTTCTACTTCTCAACGACGCACCATTTGCCCTGTCCTTCGTGAAACAAAACTCTACTCACGGGGATGTTTTTGCTAAGCTCAGAGAAGATCCAGCTTGTGACATTTTCCGAGGTCGGCCGTTCAAAACTCTGATTGAGATCTTTGTGATCGACGTTCTCAAGGACTTTCCAGCACGCGTCTTCCATATCTTTAAAGTCCATAATCATGCCGTCAGGACGAACCTCACCGAACAGCTCTACGATTATTTTTGCAGTGTGGCCGTGGGGTACCCCGCATTTCGGGTGCCCGGGGAGTCTGTGGCTGTAGTCGACAAAGAATTCCATTCCCAGCCCAGTCTTGGTCATTCAAAAACCCTCTCTATTTCCGAAACTGCGTTGTGCTTGTGGATCGACTCGAGCGACACCGCTCGAATATGAAGTCGGCCTCTGAAGTTAAGGTTCCTTGCTTGTTTGAAGCAATCCCTCGCTACATCTTCGACAAATTTGGGATTTCTGAACATTTCCTCGACTACGGCAGCTTCGTCCATAGTCTTCAGCACAGTGTAGGTGGGAGAGCTGAAACTCTTTTCGCAGATTTCGATCAGCTCCTCAAAGACAATGTTTTCCGTGATGCCAGTTTCGATCGACAGCTCGATTTCCGCTCTCTGAACGTGCGCCTTTCCCTTTGTAGTTTCAAGGCTGTGAGGACAGAGGGTACTTCCTATTGCTCTAACGGTCATTCTTTTTCGGAACACGTTGCCATCCACGCTTACCCTTACAGCGACATCGTAGGGTTCGTCCGTGGGCTTTGCCGTGACTGGGGTGAAGCGCCTCAGCAGGAGCGTGGTCGCAATATTGATCTCGCCCCGCCTGTAATTGTGTCTCTTTTGTAGCTCCGTGAGAATACCAATTCCGAGTTGCTCGAAGCTTTCCTTCGGATCATGACAGTCCTTGCAAATAATCTCATTTATGGACTCCACGAGGCGCGACATGTGAATCCCCTTTCGATCCGTCTCGAGATCGATGAAGAGATCGACGTCAGCAAGAAAATGGGATTCATCCCCACTTTTGCCTCGCAGTTTTAGAGCAACCTTTAGACCCGAAACACCAACGCGGTCTATTGCTTCCTTGACCTTTGGAAGCCTGTCCTGAGTCTGCTCGCGCAGCTCGTTTTCTTGAAGCGCAGGCGGCCTATGTTCTTCCAAGGATATCGTCGAAAGAGGCTATCGCTTTCCTAAGCAATAAAAGCGATTCCTTCAGCGAAGAGCGTATCATCAAAATCAGTAATAATAAGCTTCTAGTGGCTGCTTCAAGAATTTCGAAAAAAACAGCCAAGCGGCGTCAGCTTTTTCGAAATACTTCCACTGCTCCCGACCGCCGGGAACGTAGTCGTTCAAATCCTTATCGAATACTCGCTCCTTTATGGACACGCAAATTTTATCATTGCAGCGCGTAGCGAAAACAAAGGCCCCGTTTTCATAACCCGGGATTTCGGCTACCAGCCGAATTCCCTCGTCGAGATCCAGCCCCCAAAACAACAGCTTCAGCTCTTTCATCTGCGTAATTTTTCGCTCGCCGTACGAACTGCGATTTTCTTCTTTTGCCGTTACCAAGTTAGCTTCTCTCGAATGCCGCTTTGACTGGGCGTTTCTGTTCTCCATCATCCTAAGAGTGGTAGGAAAGCCTAATAATTGCTATCGAGTGTTGATTCATATATTCGGCTATAAAATCCATTTCCACTAATCTGCGCCCCGTCAGAATTCAATCGCTTAACTAGCCAATCTTCTCCTCCAATAAAATAAGCTAATCGAAAAAGCGATGAACGTTTGGATTGGTTCTAACCATCTTTAATACGCTGACGGAGAAAAAGGATGAAGTCAGGCCCCGAGATTCTGAAACCTTTCGAATGTTCGTCTGCGGACCTACGGTTCAGGACAACGTACACCTGGGTCACGCGAAGACCTACATAGCCTTCGACGTTCTGGCGCGCTGGCTCGCAAAAAAGGGCGTGAAGGTGTTCTTTGTTGTGAACGTTACAGACATTGACGACAAAATATTCGACAGGGCGCGCAATGAAAACGTACCCTACACCGCAATTTCCGATCGATTCTTCAACGAATTTCTGTCCGACATGAAATCGCTGAACATTACGACGTTTTCGCGGATCGAGACCGTATCAAATTATTTGGAAAAGTCCGTGGAGCTCGTGCAGGATTTGGTCGCGAAAAACAAAGCATACACTCTCGACGGGAACACTTACTTCGACACGACCACCGCGGCTCATTTTGGAAAGCTCTCGCATCAAACGCCGCTCCAGCTTCGAATGAAACAGGTCGACGCAGCTCCTGGCAAGCGCAACGGAGTGGACTTTCTTCTCTGGCGAAAGATTGTGGACACGCAAGAAGGTGTCTGGGATTCCTCGCTCGGTCCCGGTCGCCCGGGCTGGCACATCCAAGATTCTGCAATTGCGTTTTCTCTGTTCAAAGGGCCGTACGACTTGCACGGCGGTGCAACAGAGCTCATCTTTCCCCACCACGAGGCCGAGATTGCACAGAATGAGGGGATTTCTAGCATCGTCCCGTTTGTTTCTATCTGGATGCACACCGGGTTGCTGCTGAAAAACCACGAGAAGATGAGCAAGAGCCTCGGAAACGTCGTGAAGATTGTGGACGCCCTAAAGAACTCGAACCCAAATCTGATAAGAATTTATTTCTTGAGGCGACACTACAGGGAAAGTTTCGACTTGGACTTGAAGTCCCTCGCCGGAAATCAAAAAGATCTAGACATCATTCAAGAGGCTTCGAAAATTTCGAAAAGGAATGCTTCAACTGGTGAGGATGAAGAATACATGGCAAGCTTTGGAAAGGCGATGGATGACGACCTCGATACTCCAAAGGCATTGTCAATTCTTTTAGATCTGTCCAAGAAGATAGTCGATGCTTCAAAGAGCTCGGTGGAAGTGCCAGCGGAACTCCAAAAAGCCTTCTGGGGGATGGCGGATACGTTGGGATTCAATTTGGCTTGACCGATTTACATCCGAACGTAGACAAGTACCGAGAACTTCTTCTCAACGAAAGATCGTTTGGTCTTCTTTTTTGCGATCTGGCACGATATCCAGTCGAACATCTTTCACTTTATTCGAACAAGGAATTTCACGACGATCCAATATTCAACCATTTCATTTTCGACGAGTCAATTCTGAACAGCTCTGAATCCATCGACAGTGAAAAACTCACATCCTCGTTTGATCGCGCAAAGCTAGTACAGTCCTCAAGCGGATTGCTTCTAAGTATTTTCGTTGAAGATTTTTGGAGCAGAAGGCAGGAAGTCGAAAAATCGGCAGTTGAATCTGGCTACATGGTGATGGATCAGATGGAGATACTTTCAAAACCTATTTCACAATCTGAATCAGGTTTTTCCGACATTAGCGATAAGGGAGCTCTGGGAAACACCGGTGCGTCGGTTGAAATTACTGATAAAATTGAGGTCTGGAATGAAATATTCGTTCGCTCATTCGGAATCCCGAATTCTTGGACGAAGGAGCTTCTAAGAAGGGAGACAGCTATTCTCGAAAAAAATCAAGCGTCTTTCATTTTAGCCAATATGCATGGGGAAAAATCAAAACCAGGAGGCTGTCTCCTAGCTTTCAAAATGCCGAGCGACTGCATGGGCATTTACTGCGTCGGGACGTTGAATGAATTCCGAGGGCGTGGAGTTGCGAGGGCGATGTTATTGTTCACGGAGGCTTTTGCGGAGGGCGAGGGATGTGAGTTGCTGGGCTTGCAAACGCTCTCCTCCGACCACGTCTCTCCGATGTACCAGAGGATGGGATACTCTACAGATTTTCAGCGTGACATTTTGATGCGGCCGCCTTGAAATTTCTAAAATCTATTGCTGCTTTGGCGCAGCCGCAATGCTCTTCAGCATCTCCAAATGCTTCTTTCTAAACTTTGCAACTTTAGGAGCAATTACAACCTGGCAGTAAGGCTGGTATGTATTGCGCTTGAAGTAATCCTGATGGTAATCCTCAGCTTTATAGAACGACTTTAGCGGAGCAAGCTCTGTGACGAGAGGGTGATCCCAAATCTTGCTTTCGCTTATTTCTTTCATTACTTCTTGTGCTACTTTCTTTTGTTCCTCGCTGCTGTAAAAAACTATAGATCTGTACTGACGGCCGACGTCGGCACCTTGGCGATTCAGTGTGGTGGGATCGTGGGTCGAGAAAAATATTCTTAGCAAATTGGCGTACGAAACGACGCTTTCATCGAATGTTACTCTGATAACTTCGGCGTGCCCGGTTGCATCCGTGCACACATCCTCGTAAGTAGGATTTTCCACGTTCCCCCCGGAGTAACCCGATTCGACCTTTTCTACTCCCCTTATGTCTGAAAATATGGCTTCCGTGCACCAGAAGCAACCTCCTCCAAAAACGGCTGTCTGCAATTTAAACTTCTGAGTACATTACGGCTCACTCGTATTTGAAACTACGCTTCACATGTGGTGGGGATTCTTTGACTTATGCAAGCAGTTTCTCAACTCTCTCGGGTGTTTTTTCATGATTTATTCATGCTCCCGGAATTACTATCGCCATCGTAACATTTATTACTATGTCAATAGTAGCCGTGTCCCATGAAGAACACTAGATCGCTTCTGTTAGTGACAACATCGGTAGTAGCTTTCATGTTTCTTGCTTCAGCGCTCCTTTTGGGTCCTGCTGTGTATGCCCAGAGTACCGCGCCAAGCAGCCTATTCAATCGCCCTGGAAATCTTCTCATAACTGATCAATTCAACAACCGCGTAATCGAGGTTGACCCGTTAACCAAGCAGATTGTTTGGAGCTTTGGCTCTGGCAACCCTAGCCTTTGCAACCCAGGACCTGGTTCAATAATCGGATCAAATTACGCCGAGCGACTTTCCGGGGGGCTGACCCTTATGGCAGGGACGGGAATTCCTCCAGGCGTCCCGGGTACGAAGGCTTGCGTTGACAATCGAGTCATTGTGGTAAACGAGAATGGTAAGATTGTTTGGCAGTATGGCCAAGCGGGCAAGACTGGAACAGGGCCTGACTTGTTGAATGTGCCAGTTGCAGCAATACAGCTCCCAAACCACGATTTTCTGATTACGGATCAGGGCAATAATCGCATAATCGAAGTCAATATGCAAAAGCAAATCGTCTGGTCATACGGACCGAAGAGCGGACCTGGTGCCCTAAACAGCCCAAACAGTGCGGAGCTTTTACCAAACGGTCACATCCTGATTGCCGACGAAGGTAACAACAGGGTTATCGAAATAACAAGATCGGGTCAGATAGTGTGGGAATACTCGAAAGGAATCTCCGGCGCAGCCTTTGCGAGCCGTCTACCGAACGGGGATACGCTCATCACAGACGGAGGTCACTCGAGAATCCTCGAAGTCACGATGAGCAAACAAATCGTGTTCCAGTACTTCACGGATACTTCTCCGAAGAGCAACTCGGCACCCATGCCCTCCAACGCAGTTCGGATAGCCGGTGGAGACACGATAATTGCGGACCAATTCAATGACAGGGTTATCGTCATCAACTCCGCAAAGCAAATTGTGTTCCAGTACGGAGAGACTAATCACTCTGGTAGCGGTTTTGATCGTTTGTTCGGCCCCTACACTGGATTCGAAATTGGAGACTACACTGGCCAGACTCCCCCGCCCAGCAGCTTCGCCTAATTTCCCGGGTGAAGGTATCGGCCGAAATATAACAATCGGGCATCTGTCTTGGGAAGGGGGTTCTTGCTAAGGACAAGTAGCGATTTCAAGATAAGCGTTAGACGAGCTGACCGACGAACATTGTCGTTTCGTAGATCAGCTCGACCTTCCCTACTTTCTGATATTTTGCGAATAGTTCTTCAAGATCTTTTCGAAAATCTTCGTAACCTTGTTCACCTGCTCTGGGGAAGTAAGACGCGGACATTGCTCTTCCCAGAAGTCCTTCCGCATCCAGTAATTGGCTGTTGGGCAGATTGAACTGCTTGAATTCTTGATCGCCGAAAAATCTTGCCAGATATGCTTC
>JASHSF010000149.1 GCA_030036955.1 Nitrososphaerales archaeon | reverse complement strand
TATAGTTGATACAACAGAAATCAGCTTGAATAGCGGTCCGATAATCGGAGTCGTCGTGGGCAGTAGATTAAGCGCCAACCATTCAATAACAGCAGCAGACAAGCCTCCTCTAGGCCCTATGGCAAAGAAACATACGATTACCGGTATTTCACCGAGATCGAAAAGTAAATAGCTTACTGGGGGAATGAAGGTCAATTTCACTACTAGGTTTGATATGACAGTCAAAATGATCGAAAGCGAACCGAAGAGTGCGATAAAGGCTATCTCGCGACTTCTTGGAATTTTGTTCGATGAAAGTTCTGAGATCGAAGCAGAAGACAAGTTCAGTATAAAGAAAGCCCCAGTCGTAATAAGTTTATTGTAACTACTATATTTGTGGTAAGACTGATTTTATTTTTTCCGTTATTTGCTCAACAACTTTGTTCGCTTCAAATTGTCCAGATATCGACGCCGCGGTTGAGTGGCCCCCGCCCAGCGCTCCTAGCTGTTGTGCAAGGCCGTTCAATAGCTGACCCAAATCGATCTTTGTCTCGCGGAAAAACCTCTGGGAGCTTCTGAGGGAAATTCTTCCTTCTCCAGCCGACTCTCCAAAGGCTATGCCTACGTCGCTCCCCACATCTACGAGCATCCGAGCAACAGAAGCGTGAAAACTCGAGACTTCGGTTTGTGCCACGAAATAAGAATGAACTTCCACGAAAGAAATTCTTTGAGCAGACTTCAGCCGCGCAATGGTTTCTGATCTATCGGCTTGGCTTCTCAGAATAGATTTTCCTTCTTCGATGCGAGCGCCTCTTCGTACGAGAGTTAGAGCAGCGAACAATGTAGATTCATTTGCGATGCCAAGATGTTGCGAGTCAAAAAGCACTCCCACAAGGAGAGCTCTAGCGGTTCTAGCGTCTATGAGTGTAGAGTCGAATTGCGTTGCAATTATCTCGCTCGTGGAGGTTGCATCTGAGTTGACAAGTACGAAATCAAAACCTGGCCACGAGCTTTCTCCTTCTTTGATTTCGGCCTGGTGGTGATGATCAATAGTGATTTTGGAAGAGTTTGACGAGTTGACAGATTCAAAGTATTCGCCCAACAGGCGGGGTCCCCCCGCGTCGACAACAGCCAGTAGGTCCGCTGCTGCCAGCTCGGAAGAAGAAATCTGTTCCCTAAAAGTAATTTCGAGTTTCTTGCAAACGCTGCTTGCGAGCTGGCTCGCCCCTCCAGGAGCAACAATATCAGAATAGAATTCCGTAAACAGATTTTCAGTTGCAATAATTTTCAAGAGGTTCGAGAGCGCATTTGCAGAACATAAGGCATCGGGGTCCGCCTGTCGGTGCGTAAAGATAACTACACGAAAAGTAGGCTTTTTCTTTGCTGCGATTAATTGCTGCAGAAACTGTTGTAGTTTGTCGGCGCTTCGAGGCCCTCTCGTTTCCAATGATTCGAGCTCGATTCCGAAATAATCTTAAGGAGACTGTGCGTTCGCCTGAGGCGCAGGCCCTGGTCGAGTCTTCACCGCATCCTGAATCTTCGCTTCCAAATCTTTGAGGTTTTCGCGGACCCGTTGCTCCTGTTTTGTCAGCACTGCTGATCTTGTGCTCGATAGCTCCTTCTTTTCGATAAGATCTTTTGTAACATTTTCTTTGTTCGCTTTGACGAGCAAGTTCCCAGCGCTTCTGTAGACAGCGTCGCTCTCTCCCGCTTTCTTCAATTCGGCAAGTGCTCTTTCGATATCCGAGGACTCTAGATCTACCTGTTGCTTCTGAACCATAATGGCTTGTAGATTTTGCTGCAGTTGCTCATATCGGGCAAGCTGCTCACGCAACCATGCAGGAATTTCTTGGGATGAACTCAATTTGCAGGGCCTGGATTGGACAATTTATAAGTTACTAGCGTTTTTTCAGCCTTTCTCTTTCTTTGGCAATGCGGACAATGAATTCAGGGTTTTGATAACGGACGAAAGCAGCCTGAGATTGATGTTCAGGCTTGCTCTCAGGGCCACCAAGTCGCTCGCAGAAAACTCGAGTCGGAGGCTCTTTTCTTTTTTCTCCGTGTCCAAGTGATCGCGCATCTTCATCTGGCACCTTTGATGCGGTCCTACCTTAGTTAACTCGGGAGAGATTGCTGCTTTGATGGAACGAATCTGTCTCGGGTCGTCCAAGTTAATTCGAAAGTTTACTGTTGCACTTTCAACCTTGGCAGAGGGAAATTGCTTCAAGACGGGAATCGTTTGCCAAACTACTCAAAAGAATGAGTAAAGAAAAGAATACGCTTATCTTGGCTGTGCAAGCGGCACATCATAGGCCTCACCAGCCACCGTGTATCCGCAGTTCCTGCATTGCCATATTCCGGCAGCTCGCCTCTTGAAGCGCGTTGAACCGCAGGACGGGCATCTGCGAGTCTTTTTGAGTTGATTCATGACACGGGCATAGCGCTTTCTTACCGTCGAACCATACTTTGCCCCCACTCCTTTCAGCGCTCCCCTTTCCGAACGTCTGGAACTCGTGCTAGACAGCTGAATGCACTCCCTGTTTGATAATTTCGCGAATTTGATCTCCTTTAAGCTTAGCCGTACTCGCTGCGAAAACGACCTGCTCGAAAGAAAACGTTCCTCCGAGGCCCTTTTGCCCTGCGCAAATATTGCCCCGATCGTCAGACACGAATGTGATCCGTGCATCCATGACTGCTTCTTCCTCCGAATCGGGATCGACTAGGATGTAATCGCCGATCTTTGCCATAGTTACGGCTGCAGGAATTGTCTGTATCGGAAGAGGAATTTTTTCTTCAGTTTTCGTTATAGAACCCTCAGCTGTTACCTCATATTTTGGGATTTTTGCCGTGAGCAATGCAGAGACCACAGCGGCCGAGACTGCGTCAAACAGATTGCCATCAGCATTCAGAATGCTCACGTCGACGAACACGGCATAGACGTGCTTTCCTTCTACGAGAACTAGCTTCCCGACGTCAATCATACCGGACTCTCTTACTCCCCTATCGGTTACACGGGCGAGTTCAATCGTCGATTCGTCTGGCGGTCCGGGTTCTGCATAGGGCGAGGCGAGAGGAAGCACTTCCGCACTCACAACGAGAAGGCCCTTGTCCGGAGTATCTGGAAAGGGCGTTCCCACGTTTACCTTGACTCCTGCGATGACTTCTGTATTACCAAGCAAGACTCTGGAAGAGCCTTCTGCCTTCTCAATGACATTGGGAGTCACTGTCATCGGCCGCGTGTCAAGCATCCCACGACCATCTAGCCGAGTGCCTCTTGCAAGAAGCTCGTTCATCTGATTGCGCTTTAGCTGTTCGATTACTATGATCTTTTTTACTGCCGACAATTTTCTCAAACCAGCTTACGAATTTTCGTTTCCCTCGGGAGCAAAATAACGGCCTATTAGGGCCTGCCTTTGCAACTGGTAGACCTTGCGAGCGCCTTCTATCGCCCAGTTGAAGGCTTTTCCAAATTCCTCGTCCGTCAGCTGACCGTCCAGCTGAAGAAGAGTCACCTGATTTACGTTTGGCATAATCGCAATTGGCAAATCGGCCTGCCCTTCTTTGTCCTCGGTGTCATCGACGTCGAGGACCACTTGTTCTGCGACTTTGCCTGCCGCACAAGCTGCGACTAGATCTCTCATATTTACGCCCGCATCGGCGAGTGCAACGGCCGCAGCTGATATCCCGGCGCAACGAGACCCTCCGTCTGACTGGAGCACTTCGACGAACACATCGATCGCCGTTCTAGGGTAATCCTGAAGCATTAGGGCAGGTTCCAGAGCCTCTCGCATTACTTTAGAAATTTCAATTTCGCGCCTGGAAGGAGCAGGATTTTTCCTCTCCTCAGTCGAAAAGGGAGACATGTGATACCTGCATCTCAGGACGCTTTTGTCGGGCAGGGCGCTATGCTTTGGATGAACCTCTTTTGGTCCATATACAGCGGCCATTATCTTGTTCTTTCCGAATTCGATGTAGGCCGAACCGTCAGCATTCTTCAATATGCCTACTTCGATTTTTATCGGCCGTAGCTCGTCTAACTTCCTTCCATCTATTCTCAGTCCCTGCTCATTGATTAGAGCGCGACTGTCTCCGCCTGCTTTTCCCATTTCATTTCATTTCCTTTTTATGAATCAACCAGAGTAGGTAAAATCAAAGAAAACTACATTGTGCCTACGTCTTCTATTTCCGAACCGGCACTAGAATTTGCTTCATCGGCCTGCATCGTTTCGCCAGAAGGTTCCGGCTTATCTTGAGTCTGCGGGCTCCCCTGATCACCTTCATTCTTTTGGGGCGTTTCTGCTGACGCCGAGACTATGGGCATTCCTAGCTGTCTTTGGATCCTTTCGGTTAGATCGGGAGAGTGGGCTTTTTCTTCAACCGTCTCCACTGCCTTTTTCGCACGAAGAATATC
>JASHSF010000148.1 GCA_030036955.1 Nitrososphaerales archaeon | reverse complement strand
AACCGTCCATACAAGTCCCACCCCCACTAGTTCGAGAACAGAGCGCCATAAATCAGAGCGTTCAGATATTCCTTTCAAACCCCGATCTCAATTCGCAGGAGAAACAAATTATTCAGCTGACCGGCACAGGGCTGAATGTTACGGACTGGAACACCAGCCATGCGGTCGCAAACCTGTCAATTTCATCAGTTGCTTCGGAGGTTCCGACGCAACTGTCAGTGAGTCTTGGTGTAACTCCAAGTTCACTGCTAGCCCAGCTCTACAATTTTGGTCCTGCCCCTGCTAATAGCACTCTGGGCAATTATGCGATTTCACTCTTTCAAAATACAATTCCGCCGAGCGCCAACTTTTCTAGTTCCGCTCTGGTTCAGGGAGCGTACAATCTGGGGCCATCACCAACTTCGAGCATGACGTATGCGCTATCTTCGGCATTAATCTCTAACTCAACTCAAAGCGCTTTTTCGGGTTCTCCCCTTTTTACGACCAATTCTACCGCCCTCAGAAATTTGCTCTTAGCCCTGGGACCCAACGCGTCTTTATCTGAAATTGACGCAGGCGTAACGAAACTCACGTCGGGTTTGTCTTTTGCCGAATTTCCATTCGTTCCTACGAGGGCAATAACAAGCAGCTTCGTAAGCTCCGATAATAGTACAATGATAGTTATCTACAATTTTTCCTCCCTGCCCAGCTCATCTACAATTAAGGCATTCAAAAGCGACGTTCAAGGTTCTTCGCTTCCTAACCTTGGGAAAGTGTACGTAACCGGGTCATCGGTTGTAACTCAGGATGTTTCTGATGTCTTCGGACCGGCTCTTGGAATCACTATTGTGCCAGGTGTCATCGTCGCCCTGCTCATAGTGGGGTTACTTTTTTTCTCACCCATTGCTGCAATAGTACCGCTGCTGATAGCGGGTTTTGCCATAGGGATCGGATACCCGGCCATTTACTTGGGCGTAGTAGTTGTCGGGAAGGGAAGCATTACGTTCCTTACGCCAACTCTCGCGACGCTTCTGATGCTGGGGCTCGCGGTTGATTACTCTGTCCTACAGCTCCGCAGAACAAAGGAGGAGCGCCAGAACGGAAAGAACACGGAACAGGCAGTCGCAATCTCCGCCAAATGGGCTGGACAGGCAGTTCTAACCGCCGGAATAACTGTCATTGTAGCGTACATTGTTATGGCCGTTGCGAATGTCCCTCTCTTCAGCGGGGTCGGGACGGCAATAGCGCTTGGCGTTTCAGTCCTGCTGCTGGCGTCGCTCACCCTATTGCCAGCTGTAGAATTGACGCTCGGCGATAGAATATTCTGGCCAGCGATGCGATCTACTCGCATCGCTCCAATGAAGCAAACGGATCGACTAGGCAAAATCGCAGACGTTACTCTCAAGCGCAAGGTACTGATAGCAACCGTTGTCAGCCTTTTCGCTTTCGGTGCGTTCTATGCAACCTACAACACTCCAGTCGGGGCCGATTTTCTAAAACTCGTTCCCAACTTCCAGAGTAACCAGGGGCTTACTGTTATTTCCAACTCGCTAGGAAGCGGCTCTATCGCACCAACAGTCATAGTAGTTCTTACGCCAACGCCAATTGTCACTTCGAATGGAGTTTTCAATCAAACCATTCTGGATCAGCTTGAACAGATTTCCAGCATCGCGGCCAAATCGCCTGGGGTTCTGACGGTTGCAAGCCCGACGCGGCCCTATGGAACTCCTTTCAATTACTCCACACTCTCGACGATGCCAGAAGCTATCATGACTCAGTACAAGAGCGGAATGCTCTCCGAAATTGGAATCAACAACGAGACTGCGATTGTTACGGTTGGATTATCCAGCTCTTCACAGAGCGCGGGAGCAATATCCTCTCTCCTGACACTGGAAAAGAATGTGAACTCACTTCACCTGACCGGGATTACAATTTACTACGGGGGTGATACGCAGGGAACGTACGACAGTCAGTCGTTCGTTGTGGGACTCCTTCCTGAGGTAATTTTGATTCTCGCCGCGGCAGTCTACGTGATACTTTTCCTTCAGCTTCGCTCCGCATTTACGCCGCTGCGTCTTATCTTTACCATACTTTGCAGCGTCGTCTTTTCCCTAGCCATCCTTTCATTGATTTTCTATTACGCCCTCGGTCTGCCAATACTTGATTTCGCCCCATTATTCGTAGTCGTTACTATGCTCGGCGTCGGCATAGACTACGACATATTCTTCATCACGAGAATAAGGGAGGAAGTCCTGAACGGAAAAACAGACAACCAAGCTATCAAGACGGCGGTACAGAGAGTATGGGTGACAATACTGGGAATTGGGCTCGTACTCTCAACGGTTTTTGCGTCTCTCCTAGTCACAGGAATTGCAATACTGCAAGAGATTAGCCTCGCCGTTGCGCTCGCAATAATGATAGACGTGCTTGTGGTAATACTATTCTTCGTGCCTTCGCTGATGGGGCTTGCTCAGCGGCTCAACTGGTGGCCCTCAAAGCCCAATGCAAGAATCGAGAGCAGCTGAGCTTTGAATAGTATCATCGAACAAGAGCAAGGGTTTGCGCCAGATGAACTACGGAAAATTAGGGCGCTCAAGAGCGCTCGCGGCGTTCAAAGATATCTCGATTCTCTGCCGTACCACTTTGCGGGAACGGCTTGGTCGCCCCGGTTCGTCCTGAGGCACGATACCGCACATTGTCTCGAGGGTGCAATCTTCGGTGCTGCTGCGCTTGAGGTGCTGGGGTACAAACCTTTGATCGTGGATTTGGAGGCTGTCCGGGACACTGATCACGTTCTCGCACTATTCCGCGAAGGAAATCACTGGGGTTCGATTGCAAAATCAAATTTCAGCGGGTTGAGGTACAGGGCTCCGATTTACCGTTCTATTCGGGAGCTCGCCCTAAGTTATTTTGAAGATTACTTTAACTTGAAAGGAGAGAGGACCCTCAGGAGATTTTCGGCACCGGTAAACCTGTCTCGCTTCGATTCCCTTCACTGGAGGATTACAGAAAAACCCGTTTGGTTCATTGCCGAGTACCTTACGAAAATACGCCACTATCCCTTGATGAAGAGTAGCGTCGTTAGACGGCTTCACCCGGTAGACGAGCGCGCGCTGAGGGCGGGACTTGTCGGCTATGCGAAGCACGCGTGATTTTTGTCCTGAATAATTTTTCTGAAGCTATAGATTTTGCTCGGCCCCATTAGACGGCCGATGGGAATAGTTGGGAATAGTTGTGTGCCGACTGAGCCGAAATTTTAGCTACCGGATGAGAAGTATATCGTGCCCTGGTACTCCCAAGCCGCCATACCAAAGCTTCCTTGGGATGTAATATCCCCTATAGCGACGTCGTTTTGTGGATCAGAGATCCCTAGGTTGGTGGTGCTCCAGCTGGAACCTCCGTCCGAGCTGTACGTGGCCATAGCATAGCTCGAGTCGCCTGATTGGTGGATCCACATGGCAAATACATTGATTGCGTCGGTTGTCGGCACGCTGAAAACATAGCCGTCAAATTCACCTGTTCCGGAAACGGACTGCTGGCTCCAGGAAAGGCCTCCGTTCGTCGAGGTTAGCATCCAGATCTGCGCTTTCCCTCCGAGCTCTTGAATTCCGACCCAGACGGTCTGGCCTATTGCATAAATCATTGGATTCCAAGCGTCGGGAATTACCTGCGAAATTACTCGAGTCGTGAATGTAAAACCGTAATCCGAGCTTGACAAGAACCAAACCACGCTTTTGCTCGACTTTGTTTCCCAAACCGCGTAGACGTTCGAACCAGTCGCAACTATCCATTCCTCCGATCCCCCTGGCAAGCCGCTCACAGTCCAGCTTTCGCCGAGGTTGTGCGAAACTGCGAACTGGGAGCTAGATCTATCGATGTTGTCCGAAATTGCGTAAACTGTTATGCCTGAAACAGCCACTTGGGGTTCCGGTCCGTTAGAATACTGGAAGGGTGTAGTCCACGACGCGCCACCGTTCGAGCTCACAGTTACAAATGATCCGACGCCGGGAAGGTTGTAAACTACGGCAACGAGCAATCCCTGCGCGGCGATGTACGGCGTATCGCCCCTCTGTTGGCTGAGGACAATTGGTTGAGTCCAAGTCTGCCCGTTGTTGAAGCTTGCGGAATACATGATTGCCCCATCGGTCCAAACTGCGTACACGTAGTTTCCAGTTGCCGAGATTATTGGATAAGCTCCCGCGCTGCCGATCTGGATAGAATTGTTCCACGTCGCGCCGAGATCATCGCTCGCCCTGAAGAAAATACCATGACTTCTATCAGTCCACGCGACGTACAGATCGCTTCCGAAACTCTGAACGTTAGGATCGTACCCCGCGCCGAGTTTGACTGGCGTACTGAAGGTGAGGCTCGACGCATGTGTCGTAAAATTAAATGAAGACATGACGAGCAGGGTAATGACTATAATCGAGATTACCTTCATGAGAAAGAACCTTTCCAACGAGCCTAAGTTATTTAAGCGGATTCTCGACTCCCGATTGTTCGGGCCAGTTTTCATATTGGCCTGTAGTTCGCATTAGTCGTTGATATTAGATCGCAGGAGAAGGGATCTTTTCTCCAGCTAAAGAGGGAATCTTCAGATTCTCTTGCGAAGTCAGGGTAACTTTGACCGAATTGCTTTCAAGAAAAACGCTAGATTATTCTTTAGAGCACAAAGTGATCACTTTTTGTAATTTGTTCATTAGCATTGGTCAAATTCAGAATCTTGGGATCAAGCTCTCCATAGGAGAATTCGAAACGTCTTGTTTGATGTTAGTATTGCCCTAAGTCTAGGCCGATCATTAATTCTATTCAAAGGCGCCCTCCGATGTCTAATGCAATCTCTCACAAGAAAAATCGAAATCTTTTAAGTTATGGATTTTCCAATGTATGTCGATTAAGATGGCTGACAGACCAGGGTTACACGCTACACACGCGTTAATCTCTTTTGTTTTGTGGTCCATTGGGATGGTCCTATTTTATCGTCAAGATATTATGGGCATACCTCTAGGAGTTGCTGGGAACGGGGCTGCCATATTCGTCCTTGCAGCAATTACGCTGGCGCTATTCGCAGTTCACCAACGTTATGATCTCTGAACTGGTCTTCGCTTAAAGCTCATTTGCAGCAATAACGATCTCTCCGCATGCGTTTCAAACTATGCGGCTTTCGTACCTCTGTAACTTCTAAGTGCTTCCGAATTTATCGATAGCTAGGATTATTTCGTCGGTAAGAGCATCGCTCGGGTTGTGACCAGAGTCTGCGACAACAAGTTCTGCATCTGGCCACGCTTTTTTGAGCACGAAGCAGCCCACACGGGGGCGCTAAAATCAAAAGCGCCGTGAATAAGAATGCCCGGTATTCCAATCAATAAACGAGAAATTTCAGAGATTCACTTCTCAAATGCCTGAATCAAATGAGAATCGTTATTTCAGGGATGCTTAGTAAACTTGGAACTGGAACACCGAAACATGAAAAGCGAAAATCCTCGAGACGAGCTCGCTGCTTTACGAGATTTTTTCTCCTACAATATCTTCGTAAGGAAAAAGTATCTTGAAGCGCTCGCAAAGTTATCTGCAGAGGATCTCACTAAAAACAGAGGAGCTTCATTTCCTTCCCTGCAAGACATTTTCATCCACGTCCTTGACGTCTACCATTGCTGGTTGTGCGCATATAAAACTGGTCGATCTTGCAACCGCTGGGAGCACGCTTCCAAAACAGGCGAACTCATTCCACCCGAGCTGAGAAATCTCTCGTTCGCAGAAGTTAGAAAGATGGAGCGGGAAGTGGAATCTCAAATTCAAAAGGTAATGCAGGGCTTGACCCCTGAGGATCTCGACAAATCGTTTGAATTCGGTTCTCGCGACGGAACGGGAAGGAGCGTCAAGAATCGAAACGTCGGCGAAATGATGTGGCACCTTGTAGAGGAAGAGCTCCAGCACAGGGGCGAGCTAAATGCACTGCTGTGGCAGGATGACATCGAACCGCCAGTTACAGGCTGGTTTGCTTGGAAAAGAGAATCGAAGAAGTGACACTTCATTGATGAAAAGGATGGAGACGAGGGTATGCTTACGTCGTTCTTCAGGACAATGGCTCGGTATCAGTTTTTTGCGGATATCACTATGCAGCTGACCTAATTCATAGCTGAGCCCACTTTCGTTAACTTCATCGACGACGTATTGAGATTATTCGTTTTCAGAAGCTGAGTGGGATTGTAGGATCTTGCCCCAAAAAAGATGAAGTTCTTTGACTAGCTGATTTTCAACGGATGATTTCGGAAAAACAGGGGAGTGACACATATCTTTATTGTAGGATTCTGGATACGAATTTGACATTAGTCCCAGAATTTCTCGGCGTTTTTAAACCCGCGATAGCATACAATGATCTAAGAGCAGGGGAGAAGACTCAGCTCTTTTTGAAAGGTTAATATTGATGGAACCATCGGCTCAAATCACCAAAGATTCAAACGCTCTTTTGCTCGATTGCATAGAGAAAAGTCTGAAGCAAGTCTCTTCGGGAATGCCCCAGGTTGTTTACTGGAAGTGCGAGCAAATGAAGAAATTTCCGAAAGACCAGATACCTAACAGACTCGAAGATTTTGTCGAAGTGCTGGATAGCCTTTTCGGCAACGGCGGGCTATCGATCAAGAGATCTATTGTAAGAGAAATCAGATCCAACAGTGATCTACCACAAGCAGACGAAATCGCGAATTTAATCACCGCCTCAATGACTTCGCGACAGATTCGAAGTTCAAAATCTGGTGAGAGGGGAATTTAGAGTTATGACGCAAGCTCAAGTTCTGCAACCACCTAGAAAGCGTGATTCTTCCATGGGCCCAGGTTTCAAGCAAACTGACGGACTCCAAGGCGAAGAAGTTACCGGGAATTCTCTCCTCGATTCACTGCTCGGCTCGCAGGTGCTGCATGTGCTGATAAAAGGAGAACCCGGCTGCGGCAAGACCACGCTCGCCTTCGAATTGATGAAAAAGTACGGCGGAGGGCTATACGTTTCGACGCGAGTCTCGAAGGATCTTTCTCTGAAACAGCAGCCGATAGTAAAAGAACTGGCGCGGCAGGGGAAACTTACGGAAGTCACCCTCGGTGGTAGAGAAGATGAATCCGCCTCCGTCAGCGGTTCGGCAACAAGATTCAGCTTTCAAGATTTTAGAATGAGTAGCGTGGAGGATATCATGATCTCGATCCTCGAGGGGATTGGCGGATCTCCCAAATCTCCATTGATAGTCCTTGACTCCTGGGATGCCATAGCGAAGCGCATCGATCCCGTCGAAAGGCAAAAGGCCGAGCAGGCAATGCTAGTCATGGCAGAAGCTCAGGGCGCACGGATCATTTTCGTCAGCGAAGAACCTGCGCTAACTACACTCGACTATGTCGTCGATGCCGTCATCCAGCTGAGTGATGATGTAGTGGACGGAAGGAGGATCAGACAAATTGCCTGGAAGAAACTCAGGGGCAACGCTATTCCTCAAAGATCGTTCCTTTATACTTTGGACAAAGGCAGATTCTCAATCCTCGATAAGACTAGAATATTGCGACCCGGCACTTATCCGGTAAAACCCTTTTCCTCCATAAAGCACGGAGAATATTTCTTCTCGACGGGAAGCACGGATCTCGACTCTTTCCTTGGTGGAGGAATCCCGAGAGGGGCGTTCGTGCTCCTGGAGCTCGGAATGTATGTGAATCCGGTATGTCACATTCCTATCATACAGTCCGTCCAGAGCAATTTCCTTGCAAACGATGGATGCACCTTTGTCGTGCCCACTGCCAACTCGACCCCTGCGTTCAGCAAGTCAAAACTCGCTCCTTACTTCTCCGAAGAACTTCTCAACTCGCGCATGCGCGTCGCGCACTTTCAAGATTACGCGAAGGATCCAACTTTCGTGAAAATTGATTCCAACAGTACAGACTATTCCAAAGATGAAAAAGTTACTACTGAAATTAGGAAGATAAAAGGAGGCAAGAATCGCAGCTGCGCTTACTTTATCGGAATAGATACTCTAGAAACTTATCTGAGCAATGACACTCTAAAGCCCCTTACTTCCAGATTTGGTCAGTCCATGAAGCTCTCGGGAGACGCAATGCTGGCAGTCGTAAAGCAAAGCTCGAGCCTTCGCAACCAGCTTGCCGAGTTTTGCGATATCCATTTGAAACTTGCCGAGATTGACAGAACTCTCACGCTTTACTCCTTGAACCCGGCGTCTGAACTTTACCACGTGCACTTCGATTATACCGTGGGATACCCAGGCATAAAGCTCGTACCTATTCTCTAAAGGATAAACTACAGTCATGCGTTGTGGCTGAGAGCACATCACACCTGCGACCACGACATCGCAGACCACTTTGCGTTAAGTACGTATTGGATTTCCAAAACCTTCCTAAATTTATCCTGCAAGATCCGCAGCGATCATCAGATCCAGAATGTCTTTCGGGCAAGTCCATCGTTTGACTTTCCTTCCTGCCATGGGATCACTTTGAGACGGGGCCAAAGTTTTTTCCAGCGATTTACTTTCTCCATGTAGATTTTCTTCAGTGACTTGTCTCTTGTTGGGTCTTGTTATCAGGGAAAAAAGATCTTCGAACCCAAAGGGCGAATAAACTAAGAATTCCCCTTTTTCATCGTACTTTGCTCCTATGCTTGTCGCAGTACAAGGGAATGAAGCTATAGCATTTTCGACAGATCGGTAAGGTTCGATGGTGTAACCGAAATGGTCTTTGTACCAAAGATGAACTCTCGCTTCATTTCGGACTTCGATTTCAACCGGGATTCCTGAGAAGATCTCTAGAGATTTTTCGATCATAAAATTTTCTCTTTCGTAAGACAGATCTGATTCATCGAAATAAACGAGGTCATAGTCTTTGATGTTCGCAGTACTAGGAAATTCGTGAGAATCGTTCCAAACGGTTTGTGATATGCACCCTGCCGCGAGATACCAGTTGGAAGCGTCGAGACGGTCCGCGCGAACGAGAATCTCAGTTATGAAAGGATTCTGTTCGAGGATTCGTCTCAATCTTTTGACTGCTTCGATTCTAGTTGACAATATTTCGTCAGTCCCTGCAAAACTCAATTAACAATCGTTGAAAAACTGCTCTAAAATTTAACAGATCTGCGTTCGATAGCAACTTGTCGCCAAGGTCAGTATTTTCCTTTGGTTCACGATCCTTTATAAGTAAAAAAGAGCGTATTGAGCTTCCTAGAGTCGGAGTTCTTGTGTTCAAGGTAACAATATTTTTCTTGAAGCCAAGAATAATCTAGAAGGTACAGCGATTGCGACTAACAAAAAAGAGAATCATTCCTGCCGCCGCCATAGCAGGGGGTGTCGTTCTGCTCGTATTTTTGCCCGTAATTCCTCTTCCAATCTTGTACACTTCCTTGTACAATCTGTCGCAGGGCCCGCAACCGCTCGCGCCTGGAACTTGTACAGGGGCAAATTGCTTTGGAGATGAATCCAGCAGGATTGCCTCAGTCACGTATTACTTGTTTGGTTTCGGTGGAGTCCTCAACAAATCGTCCACCGGGCAGATCGCTTCGCCGGAGTGCGTAC
The DNA here is from genome assembly GCA_030036955.1 of Nitrososphaerales archaeon. Classification (GTDB taxonomy): domain Archaea; phylum Thermoproteota; class Nitrososphaeria; order Nitrososphaerales; family CADDZS01; genus JASHOD01. The sequence continues at coordinate 989 of JASHSF010000148.1, read as the reverse complement.
CTCAATGTTACACTGCTGATCCGAACTCTTCGCTTACCAGCTACGGGTTCGTGTCGGGGGCTCTCATATTCTCTTATCCGTCCGTACCAAAAAAAGTTGCCCCGCCTGAATGTAATTCCCTCATCTTTCCGCAGTACACTATTTCTTCCACTCAGGAGACGTGGAGTTACTCATCGTGCCTTGTCCCCGGTCAAGACACAAATCGTGGTCAGACGCCGGAAATATATTACACGATCGCAGGCCCCTGGGGATCCACTTTCTCTGTTAACGCCACCATTATTGCAAAACTACCAATAGAGGTTGTCCTGATTCAAAGTGGTACTCTCGTTCAAGAGGAAGGCGCATCAAACTCCATCAACGGAAACTCTACAGTATGGAAAGTTTCCAACCTCCCCTGCGAGGGAGCAGTCACCTGTTCCATTGATGTGATAAATAACGCGCCTCAAATAAACGATTTCACTATGACCCTAAGTGCCACGCCCTAACCTCTTTTCCTTAGCTGATCGCGTCTAACTGTCGACAATCAATGATCTTGTATAACTGTAATTCGAATTTGGGTTTTCGACTTTTATCATTTGTTTCGAATTCCAACAAACTTTTTCCTGAATGTTGACCGTCTGCATTAACAGGATGAGAAATACATAGCCTCGGGTTGTTCTGGGGCCGTGGGTTCTTCCCTTATCTAGTGGGTTTGGGCTTCAAAGTCCTATGTTCCAAAAGGTTGACTGCATCAGAATTCATGTGCCCGATTTGCATTCGGCTCTTGATTTTTACCAAAACAGACTCGGACTGGAGCTTGTCTGGAGGCGAGGCGATTCGGAAGCAGGCTTGAAAATGCGGGCTTCTGACACTGAATTAGTTTTGGTTCGGGAAAAGCTTGAGCGCCCAGAGGTCGACGTAACCGTGAAGTCAGTCGACGAAGATGTAGCAAGGTTTGCCCGGGAAGGAGGCAGGATAGTTGTTGCTCCTTTTGATATTCGAATAGGAAG
>JASHSF010000147.1 GCA_030036955.1 Nitrososphaerales archaeon | reverse complement strand
TGAAAGAAAATTATTCTGCGAAAGAGTTAGGTCACCCGGTCGAATCCGATTGTTTTCAACAGATCGAGATACCTCGGATCAGCGCGCACACCATCAAACCCTTGAAGGCTCCTTATGAAAAGGACATCCGGTTCCCTCCTCCCGTAGGATCGCTCCAACCACTCGAAGCCCTTGTCTATTTTGCCAATCCAGAAATAGAATTCCGAAATTGGAAGGCTGTAACCAAATGCTTTTCCCGAGTGTTTCTCGAGCTCGGGTAGTCGTGCCTCGAGCTCTTGCTTATCGCCCTCCACATAGGCAACAAAGGCTTCTGCGGTTTCTCGAATTTGTGGATCCGAGTCCTCGGCAAGCTTAACCGAGGCCCGCATTTCACGCTTAGCTTCTTCGCGCATTCCCATTTTGGCGTAGTAGAAGCCCGCCTCGAAATGAACAAAAGGATTGTTTGGTTCGAGTTCAATAGTCTTTTGAAAGATTTCACTTGCCTTGGTATAATCTCCCGCCAGAACATAGTACAAGGCGTGATTCAGGGCGATGATCGTCGAAAAAGGATCTAGTTGAACGGCTTTTTCTATGTGTTCTAGAGCTTCGCTCCATCTAAGAAAAGCCATCAGCAGTCGAGCGTACCACTGATGCGCTGTGGCGTAACTTGGCTTCAGCTGGATTGATCTCCTGAACTCTGCTTCAGCTTCGTATAGTTCGTAGTTGCTTGTCAATAGATGCCCTTTAGACGTATGCGCTTCGGCAAGGCTTGAGTCAAGTTCGAGCGCATTATCTACCATTTTTCGAGCTCTTTGCAAATTGGTGGCGGGATCTATTCCGAGCGTTGAGCCAAGTACTATGCCGCAATCTGCCGCGCCAACATATCCCAGGGCAAAATTGGGATCTATCTCCACGGATTGTTCGAAGATTTCTTCAGCTAACTTCACCTCTTCGATCGTCCTCTTATTCCAGTGATGCCTTCCTTTAAGATACAGATCATAAGCTCTTGGATTGTCCGTGGGCATTCGATCGAGCCTTTCCATTTCAGGTGCGAGAATCTTGATCCTGAGCGCTTCCGTAACTTGCTTCGCAATATCGATTTGGACTTGAAGTACATCGTCGAGCACTCTGTCGTAGCTTTGAGCCCAGACATGCCGATCATTGTTTACCTCGATGAGCTGAGCCGTAACACGCGATCTGTTACCTGCCTTTCTGAAACTACCTTCGAGTATAGATCCCACATCAAGCTCTTGCCCTATTTTTCTTAGTTTCTTCGTTGTCCCTTTGTACGCCATGACAGAGGTTCTTGAAATCACTTCAAGACCGCTGACGTTCGAAAGCGTGGAAATGATCTCCTCCGTGATTCCATCAGCCAAATACTCGTCGCTGGGATCAGGAGTCAGGTTAACAAATGGAAGGACCGCAATCCTGCTTCGCGCTTTCGACTCGTTGATCAAATCTTCACTTTTACGTTGAGCAATTTTCCTTTCGGCAACCGGTGTATGACCCAATACTCGAAAACGAACTACCTCTCCGCCTCGGCCCCGTTCTTGGCTAAAGTACCTCATTTCGACCAAGTGTTCCTTCAGAAGCTCCTGCAGCTCGCTTGCAACATACCCGCGTTTTTTTCCGTAGAAAGAATTGACTGAGACTCCAGTACCCTTGGCGATCTGGACTAGACTTCTCCAACCACATTTATCGGGAGGGAGTCTGGATATCTCGTCATCCTTGAAGAAGGCATCTTTCAAGAAGTCGAAAATGCGATTGGAGTTTCGATCCTTCTCGCCAGACTCCAAACGTGAATCGCCAACCTCGTTTGCAAGAGCGAAACAGACAAACGCCAATATATGTTACGATTTAAAAAATGTGGGGGAACATTCGCTCATGCAATTGGCTCGGGAAGTCTGCGGTAATAACTAACGTGATCCAGACCCCCCGCAAAAGATCCTTTGACTGCAAGTAGTCAGTGAAAGTCGATCAAAACAGCAATACCATCTTCTCAGCGTCGAGCACCAAGAGGTTTGGAATCCGGTCAAAGTGCTTGCATTTGACCGTCAGAAAAGATTATCCATAGCTATGCAGCAGTTCCGAGCATGGTAATACGATAAGCCCACGTAAGACTTTTAGCGCGTAAGACCTTACTCTAAAGGTATGACGAGCACCGAAATGCGTTCCAGGGTAACCAAAAAGGGGCAGGTGACGGTTCCAGTTGAGCTTCGAAAGCAATTACACCTCGAACCCGGGAAATCAGTGAGGTTTGAGAAATTTGAGCGTGGCATCCTGATGGAGCCAGTGCGAGACCTTGCTGACTCAGCCGGTGCTCTTTCGAAGTTTGCGGACTCGGACGAAGTTCTAAAAGACCTCTTAGAGTCGAGAAAGAAACCTTTCCGTTAGCAAGTAGTGCAGCTTTTTCTTGCCTAAACTGAATCTGACATTCGACACAACTTTTTTCACGGTTCACTATTTCACCGAAGCATCTGACGTTCAAAAGAAGACGCGAGAGATTATTCGAATATCAAGGTTGCAAGGAAACCGGGGCGTGGTTCCAACTATAGTTCTTTCCGAGTTTTATGCCCAGGCCGCAAAGAGAGCGGGCGCGTCCGAAGCGGAGCGCAGGTTCGACGAAATCTTGAACTCTGGACTCGATGTAGTTGATTTGGATCCGCGGATTTCCAAAAGAGCCGGAATAATCCGCCACAAATATCAAGAAAAGATCCCCTGGGGAGATTGCCTCGTCGCTGCGACGAGTTTTGAGACAAGTTCGGAATACGTACTGTCCGAAGACCCCGAATTCAAATCCATCAAAGAAATAAAGTGCAGGAATCTAAGTAGTCTAAATGTCTGAAGCATTGTTTGTACTTCAACGGACTGGACAAGTAAGGAAAAGGGCTTTCCTCTGGATAAACTCAGCACTTTTAGATTTGCTTCTGAAAAATTCTATTCGATATTCCCCTCCTTTTGTTCAGTGCTGCCTCAATCCCTGCTTGAGATAATCCGTTAGAGCAGGTCAAGCGCTCGCCGCTCTGCTGTAACTCTCTCTTTCCTAGTGATTAGAAAACCGAAAGCAAATTAATCAAAATAGCCGAGCTTCGAGCACCGAAAGACTATGGACCCGATCAATGCGGTCATTTCTGAATGCTACATGGAGTTTTCGTTCACGGGAGCGATGGCGCCGGATAATTTCCTTCCATCTGCCTCTCATTATTGTAATCTTGGAAGCTTGCATCATTCAGCGATACAGAGCGAAAAAACTCCTCAAGTGCAGCCTTTAGATCCTTTCGTGTCACCCTGACTCTCGCTTCGTCGTCAGCAAAAAGCACCGCGCGCTTTGAAACGTCGAGAGCAATATTTTCAACCGTTTTCTGGAGCTCCTCCACGGCTTCCGGGCTCACGCGCCTGGCTCCCGCGTCCTTCAAGATCTTGTAGCAGTGCTGAAATTTGATCCGCCCTTGGCATTTCCTCTTCATCCGGGGCTTCACAACTTTAGCATTG
>JASHSF010000146.1 GCA_030036955.1 Nitrososphaerales archaeon | reverse complement strand
GATGAAACCAGAAATTTCGAGATCTTGCGATCTGCTATTTCGTCTTGTGATGAAGAGGGATATGCGAAAAGCATCATGCCTTCGTTTTAATGAACTATCAAGGCATCTAATCCTCCCTTCAGTGCCCATAGCCGCTTCATTCTGCTCGACTTTTCTCTTCATGCTTAAATAATCGCCTCCATGGCCCACTCGACGTTTCCGAGATATGAATAATCCACCGGTTTGTCCCGAATCGACTATTGATTCAGCGGGTGAGAGAACTCGTCGTCGACCCGGAGCTAAGGTCCCAAATGTAAACGCAAATAATTCAGCAACGCTAGCTTGCGAATCCACGATCGAATCCGCTAATAGAAGGAGCTTTATCAAGAAAGCGGCCTTTGCGACCGCAGCTCTCGGAATTGGGAGTGCACTTTCCGCAGGGAATATTGTGCCGAGATCTTCAGCCGCCTCGAACAAATGCTGCTCGGGCTACTTTGTAACTAACTCCATAGTCGTAGATCCGTGCAACTTAAACAATGGCCACCCCTGCGGCTGTGGAGCTATTTATTGCTACAAAACAGGGGAATCACACATGATCGAATTTGGCGTAAGATGCTACCCCGCTATCGCCTGTGAAATATATAGCGGGATTGCCATCGGCTCGGCTGTAAACGCCTCGTCCAATCCTAACTACAAGGGCCTTGACTTTTACACCTGCTACACGAAGCGGGTTAGCATCACCAAATGCGGCAAGGTCGGCATTGGCACTACTGCGCCAGAGTACACTCTTTGCGTAAAGGGCGCAGCAAGAGCCTGCGGAATTGTTTCAACCGAATCGTCAAAATGCGGTGTGGCAATCACTGGATGTGCACTCGGCGCTGGCTTTTCCTACGGGGTGCTCGGGTACTCAAAGTCGGCATGCGGAGCTGGCGTAGCAGGATGTTCAACGGGTGGAACAGGCGTCGCAGGATATGGGAACCTTAAGGGCGTCCACGGCGTTGCCAATGTCAAGACCGCGATTCCACTCGTTGCGGAGGGAGCGCCCAGTCAGAGTGCGAATCTACAGAATTGGCAGGTTTGTACAACTATAAAAAGCGTAGTCAACCCCTGCGGCTGGCTCGGAGTTGGAGCTACCAGCGCCCCAACGACCCTTCACGTCGGAGGGAGCATTAGCGCAAAGATGGCTAATACAGGGAGTAAAAACTACTGCATGGGAGCTACTGACTTTGCAGTCTTTGCGTGTCACGCCTCGGTTACAGTAACTCTTCCAGCTGCCGACAGTGCAGCAGGGAGAATAGTGTTCATCAAGAATACCAGCTCTGGATCTGTAACGGTTGCACCTTACTCCGGAAACTGCATAGAAGGAAGTACCTCCTCAAAGACGCTCAGCAAACCATACGACAGCTTGATGCTCATGTCAAACGGCAGCAAAAAGTGGGTACTTATGGGCAACTCTATCGGCGATGCATTTACTTCCTGATCTCAAAGATGAACTCGTGAATAGTGCCTCCAATATGATGGGAGTCCTATGCAGTACTGCGAACGAGATCACTCTTCAGCGCCAAAGGGAATCTCCATAATGGACAAATGCAGAGTTCCCTGGTGCGTGAGAATGTTTTCCCCACGCAATCGTTGGCTCTCTTAGCGGTGCTCACCGATCCTTTTTAGAACATAACTTGGGTAGCCATCTGGCTTGATATGTTTGCACTAAAAAGAGCCATTGTGCTAATGGCGATCACAATCCCCATTCTTTGTCGTAGCCGTTTTAGTCTATGTTTCCAGGGCGTCCTCTATAACTTTTGCAGCTTTAATTCCACCATATGCTGCTCTAACAATCGCGCTCTCTCCATCAATTTCGAACTATGTGAACGAGCCCATATTGTCCCTTAAACTACAACCCGAAGTGCAAGAGATAGGGCTGATAAACAGCGATGTGAGTGCGAGTGAAATCAAGTTTCTCCAGATGAGAGTTTCATTGAATAATCAAGGTCGTACTGAAGCCGTCAATTGCAAAGTCAGAGTTCGTGTCTCTGATATCGATAAAGAAGGAAAAGAAACCAATAAGCCGGTTGACTATGCCCTGCCAGCTTTCCAGTTCTTTCGACCAGAAGTATTTACTCATGGCGGATCGAAACTTCTCAAAACGCGCAATGTAGATCAAATATCGGTTTCTGTTCCAGCGAAATCGGATGAAGCTTACGGGCTCCCATACATTACCGAAGGGGATGATGGCAACTGGCGTTGCTTTCTTTACACACGTTTATCTGAGTATGAGTATCCTCATGAACTAAAAAATTCAAAGGAGGTTTGTAAGTTATTGTTTATTATTATCTTTGGATTTATGCAATAATGTTCCGATTGAACAGATTTTATTTATTTTATGCGTTTACATATTCTCTTTGGATAGTTTTTGACTTCATTATTTTTCCAATACTGCCAATCTCGATGTTTGAGGCGGGGACTACTGAGTTGTTTCAACAGAATGTGATATTTCCGATAACCTATGGTGTTGGACTTTTTTTATTGATTTTTTCTATTCTTCGATTTAGTAGAGTAATGCGATTGCTTTATTCTGCACTGTTTGCTATAACTGTTCCTTTCGCTTTTGTTTCTTTGTTTGAGTTGATTTGGAGCAATGCCTATTTGATAACTGGAGGGTGGAAACTCCTGGACTATTGGTACGCAGCTCTTTGTGTTTGGTTTGTCTTTGGGCTGACATCGATTCGGTTTTGGAAGGTTACTACAAAATTTTGGATCGTGTTTTTTTTGTTCATTGCTTCTTGGATTGTCTGGATCGTATTTGGATATCCACAAATAACTGGTTATAATACCGATGGTTCGGCACTTTTGTATGATTTTAGCGTTGCCATGAATTCAGTAACTAAAGTTTTGTCAGGTGCGATATTTGCTATTTTGATTTACGATGGAACAAGAAAGGCTACTAGAGAGAAGTTTAGTTAATTGGAAGATTTGTTCTTTGAGTTCTGAGTTTTCTTTTTTGAGTGTTTCGATAGCGGCGTTTGTATTGATTGGGTCGTGTGTTTCTTCTGGGTCTTCTGGGTCTTTTGGATGCTCGATTGAGATGCATGGCATTAGTAGTTTGTCGTATGTTCGTGCCAATCTATCGAGGTCTTCAAGTTGATAGTGGTTTGCTTGGTTTCCTCTTGTTTGATCGATTCGGCTATCTTCGGATCCTCAGCGGAATAGTGATTTCCTTTGTTGGAATACGGCGAGAATGAATTGACAAGGGCCTGTATTGAAACCAGTTAGCAACAAAACCTTATCTAATCTTCGACGAATTGTCCAGGATCTGATGTCCGGCTTTAGCAGCGGCAATTCAAATTCCGTATGTCGCAAGTCGGCGTGTGGATCTTCTAGCAAAAAGAAATATCACGCTCGCAAGCTTCCGGAGCTCAAGACTTTTCTTCTCGTCGTTGGTTTCGCTGCAATTCTGATACCTGCGCTGATCTACGTCAATGCGGCTAGCAGCATGACGATTAATTTGACGACTTCCAGTGGTAGCACGGTTTGCCCGAAGCAGCTGGGGGGCAGCTGGGTTACCAAAAGCAGCACCTGCAATTTAAGCGGCGCGGGTCTTACGCTTCCCAGTGGAACGACGCTTGTCGTTGGAAAGGGAGTTATTGTCAATGGCAATTTCACAAACCAAGGCATGATCCAGAATTACGGTACATTCAATGTTGCGGCGACGGATCATTCCGGCGATTTCGAAAATGAAAACGGCGGCGTCGTAAACATTGGAATTGCAAGCCATTTCATGATAGATGTGGTGTTTACAAATCTTTCCAACGGGACATTCAACAATCCGGCTGGCACGGTCGTCGTAAACTCCGGAGGTACCCTGGACAACGAAGCCGGAGGCGTGGTAGTCAATTCAGCGGCAATCAACGTCCTTGGCACTTTGCTGAACGCTGGGACCATAGTAAACACAAACTCTGCTATGAGCAACGGCATCATAATGATCTCTGGTAAGGCCACCAATGCTGGAATAATCAACAACGGTCCGGCGCTTGACATTTTAAGTGGGGGCAGTCTCACCAATAACAAGATCCTCAACTCACCGGGCACCCTATCCAACAATGGCACACTGGTAAACTCTGGAACAGCGAACTTGACAGGGACTACGAATAATTATGCCGTAATTACTAACAATGGACCGATGACGAATAGCCTTGCATTCTACAATTTCGGATCTTTTACCAACAATAACGCAACGATTGTCAATTCAGGATCATTTTATGATCAGGGGGGATCGCTCACAAACCACGGTACTTGGAACAACACGGCAAATGCTCTTCTTTGGAATGAAGGAAAAACGAGCAAGATCACAAACGACGGCACTATAATTAACTCGGGGCAACTTATGAACGGCGCGGGTTATTCGAATCCAACCATTTACAATTATGGCACGATCAGCAACTCTGGAATATTTACGAACGCGTATACGGTTTCTAGCTCCGGAACCATCTCAAACAGCGGGAAGATGAACCTGAACTCTGGCACATCATTTGCCGCCTTTGACGTGGAAAATTCTCCAAAGGGGCAGATTTCTCTCACGGGCTCGATGCACAGCATAGGTGAATCTTACTTTTACAACTCGGGCACTTTTCAAGTTGGACCAGGGGGCATTTTCTTGTGGAATGGCAGGTTTACCAACAGCGGGAACTTTACCAATGACGGGAGCACCGATTTCTATGGAACAACGACAGGATCCGTTACGAACAAAGGGTCCTTTGTCAATGAGGGGACGTTGGACAACCACGCCAACTTCTTGAATTCTGGCCAGTTACTGAACGACGGACCATTCCATAACTTTGCAAATGTGGGCAACAGCTCAGAGGGCCTTACACTGACAAATACGGGCACTTTTGTCTCCGAAGGTACCTTGACCAATCAGGGAACCTTCCTTATACAGGGCGGAGCAATGCTTAACGTGACTTATGCGACATTCACGAATGGCGGAACTCTCGTGATCGCCTCCAATGGTCAGTTCAACAATTTTGCGACCACGAACAGCACAGGCAGTATCGAGAACCATGGTACCGTAACCAATGGCGGCACACTTTACACCGATCTATTCACAAACGACGGCACCCTTCACCTTTTGATCAGCAGCTTGACTGTAGTGAATACAAATTTTTACAACGAGATCATATTCGGCTCTCCAGGAGTGATTGTAGATCAGGGAGCCTTCCTAATGTGTGGAGGCGGGAACATTATCAACTCAGGTGTAATTTCCAACGCCGGGGATCTTGAAACTGACTCTACTGGCACGATAACAAATTACGGCGTCGTCAATAACACGGGGACGATAGAATCTGCTGGCACATTGGTCGATGACTGCAACGGAACGATTTACGGCGGGGGTAGCGCAACAATTACCACGCTGGCATGCAGGACACCCGTAATCAAGGTGCCTGCGCAAGGTGATATCTTAACGACCTCCCATATTACTGTGAACGGAACAGCAAATCCTCGCGCTACAATCACCGTTTTCGCAGGCAAGAGCTCACTCGGCAAGATTACAGCCAACGCGACTGGTTACTGGTCTCTCAAGACGTTCGCGCTTTCCAATGGTACTAACATCCTGAGAGCACAAGCTTCGGGAGTAGACGGGAACTCTCCCAACTCGTCGTCCGTGACAATAAGCATAGTACTCAAGAAAGTAGCGGCCTTTATCGTCTGCTCGCCCGGCAGTCTTGCTTCTGGATCTAAAACGATCTGCACCATAACGGTCAAGGATTCGAGCTCTTCACCCATAACGCCAACTGGTACCGTAAAGTTGAGCAGCAGCCTGTCCGGTACCTTTAACGCAACATCATGCACGCTTGTTGCAGTGAACGGAACGACTGCCCGTTGCGCAGTTAGCTTCACTCCATCTTCGACCGGTTCGTACACCTTGACGGCAAGCTATTCTGGCGACAACTACCATATTGCAGCTTCTGCCAAAACAGTGCTAACTGTTAGCTGATTCTCTGTAACCCTGAGCACCTCATGTAGAGTGACAATCAGGAAATTCCCAAATGTCTTCGCTTCTTACTCGGCGCTGCCAGTAATCTGGCGCGGTTACATTCAGAAAAACAGATTCCCTACTATGAAACAAGTGAATGAGGAGTGCGCACTTGCTTCTTGCGGCCTCAAATCCAGTCGAGATTGGTCGACTACGTTATCGATTTGAAGTCCTTTCGTCGAAGAAGGATCTATTGGAATGGTTTAGGGCAGGGTGATTATACAGTGTACGCATTTCGACTGCCGCTTTTCTCGATACATAATCGAGATCATTCTGGATAGAAAGAAAATGATACTCGAAAGGAAATGCACGGACCAGTCTACTTCCATGATTTTTAGATCATGTTCAATCTCATATTCAAAGTTCCTATAGATTTCTTCCGCGTAACGTTTTCTCTCTTCGTCAGCTAGGTTTTTTGATCTTTCTAGTTTTTGTATACTTCTTTTTCGTACTTGCTTTTAGCGTAATGTGGCGTTATTGTAGACAGCACGCTTAGTGATAGCACTGGCACGCGGTTGCTCGAGCGACAGCGAGAGCGCGTTTAGCCTAGCATAACGAGAGTAGTCCTCCTCGTAGTATTCTGTATAGTAGTAGGCATGTCCTTGCAATTTTCCTCCTGTCTTTTGTTTGTGTTCGTATCTGTCTCGTTTCCTAGGATTATCCGGAAGCGAATCCAGCATCGCTGGTGAGAGGAACACAGCCATCGCAGGAATCTAGTTTTCCAGCTAAGAAATCAAATGTCGCTGATTACCTTGCTTCCTTCGAAATCAAATCCGAACCTGAATTCAGATAGCCCTTCTTTTGCGAGAGCAGCCCTCACCTGTTGCCTTCCATTTTCGCAGTATACCATCAAAAATCCCCCTCCGCCTGCTCCAATTATTTTCCCGCCGATCGCGCCGTTCCTGCGTGCGATCTCGTACCAGAGATCAATTTTGTCCGTCGACATTCCGCTTGCGACCCCTCTTTTCACGAGCCAGTGCTCGTGGAGGAGCTCTCCGAATCTTTTCATGTCGCCGCCCTGAAGCGCTTTCTTGCTCTCCCGGCCGATAGCTTTTATCGCGTGCATTTTTTGAACCGCGTCGCCCTGGTTGCTCGAAATGTTGCTCTGCTGCTTTCCGAGAATCTCGCTCGCGCTTCTCTGGATCCCGGTGTAGAACATCATGAGCCCCGCTTCCAGATCGGCGACGACGTCGTCGTCCAGCTTCAAATCTTGGACTGTAACGTAGCCGTCCCTTGCGATTTCGTAAGCCTGAATTCCTCCGAAACTCGCGACGTATTCGTCCTGCTTCCCGGAGGGCTCTTGCAGTCGATTCATTGCAATGTCGCAGGCGACCTCTGCGATTTCTTCCCGGGACTTTGTAATTCGAAGGTAGGCGTAGAGAGCGCGGAGCAGCCCCACGGCAAAGCTGCCTGACGACCCCAGCCCAGTCGAAGCGGGGACGTCTGCTAGCGAAACGATTTCAATCCTGTCTTTCACGCCCAGAAGCTTGAAGGCTTCCCGAACTATGGGGTGCTTGATCTGGCTCGGATCTTGCACGATTTCCGTCTGGGAATAGCTCACGCGGAGGCCCGGTTCGAAGCGCCGGTTTAGGACAATGTGCATGTGCTTGTCCAGTGCGCCGGAGAGGAAAAAGCCCCCGTACTTTGAATAATAAGAAGGGAGATCTGTTCCTCCGCCCCCGAGGGGCAATCTAAACGGAGTCCTGGATGTTATCATTCAGTGTTTACAACCTAATGTATCGCAATCGTGAGCCCTCGTGAAACGGTTCGTGTCAATTCGAAGGAGACACAGTTGTGGGATTTTAACCGTTAGGTCAAGTGCTCCGTCCGAGTTCTTAAATTGAGTCATTCAAATCTCCAACTGAAAAGCGATGCAAATAACGCATACTGGAGAACGACACGAGGTCTGTAGCCTCGTCCTCTCGAGAATTTTTTTCGACCTACGCGTTAACGACCAATTCTCCATTATATTTGAAGTAGGCTCAAAGAGAAGATTTCTACGAAAACACGCTGGCACACTTGACGCCAGACAACACGTACCACTCGCCGGGCTTTGCGCCGTTTGAAATGAGGGTTAAGCTGTCATTTTTCTTGCCGAGCTTAACCGGAGACGCAGCTTTATACGACCCCTCTATGGTGTCGCATCCGGCCGGGGCTACGCAGATGGCACTGCATGCGGCATTTTTTACAAACACCATCATACCACTCTGCGTGTTTGCAGCGGGTAGGACGATCTTGCTCGCGCCGTTTGCAAACAATGCGAAATCAGAAGCTGTCATCTTGCCCTGACAGTTGTTTGCAGCAGTTCTGGCTTTGGCGGCCACGCTTCCGTTCACTGCGAGAGTGGTGTTGATCGTTTGGGTACCCAGTCCCAGTCCGCAGCTGAAGTGCCCTCTTCCGCTGACGCAGAGCTCTCTTGAAGGCGTCGCCGTGCCTATTCCAAATGCTCCATTCTTGTTCACGACGCTGACTGATTGACCGCAGCTTTTCTGAAACTCCATCAGGTTAGCTGACTGTCCGCAATCGCCGCGAGCTACAAGGGGTAGAGTGGAAGGCGAGAATGCATGAGCGAGCACACTGATTCCGCAGGGCGACCGGCTCTGACCAAAGAGCCCTACCGTCTTGCCGCTGGTGGCGCTTGCGCATCCGTAGACCCCGTATCCAGTAGTAGAATTGGATGTGCCAATCACTCCGAACGTTACGTTCGATCCACCACAGCAGGCGTAACCTACAACCCCGCCGCTTCCAGAGCCCGGACCACCATAGCCCGCGACTCCGAGATGTGGACCCGATGGGCAAAGTGATTTTCCGACGACCCCGTACGTCCCCGAACCAGTAGTTCCCGTAATGCCAGTGCCGCTAACCGATTTACCATAAACACCGCAGGAGGAAGTAGAACAACCTTTGACCCCAAATCCACCGTCAGATTGACCGAAGACACCGCAACCATTCTTCACTGCATGTCCGTACACACCGATGCTACAACAAGAGTGACCGAAGACACCCCTTTCCTTTATCGAAGTTCCATAAACACCACAGCCAGAATTGCTCGTGCCGTAGACACCAATACCCGTACAGGCAAGACCTTTGACTCCGTATCCGGATTTTGTCGAACCGCGTACGCCGCACTTTGCACCGCAAAATGAATTACCGTGCACGCCGACGCCTCCTATGGAGCCTCCAGCAACGGCGGTACCGCCGCATTTCGAAAGAGCGAAAACACCTACTGGTCCCTGAGTCCATTTCGGGGCGGTTGCGGTATCATTTTCAAAACGACTACAACAGGGATACGCCCCGTTGCAGCTGTCATAACATCCTATCTGAACCGCCAAGCCTTTCGCGTGACTAGAGGTGCATTTATTGTAACCAGCGATGGCGTAATCAGCGAAGCAACAGCATGAGCTGTTGCACCCAGCAATGACAAAAATAGGACTACCAAAAGTACATTCTGCTGTCTTTGCAGAAGATTTAGGCAGTAGGGTCTCGCCCAAAAGAGTGGCACCCAAACCAACAGCGGCCGTCGTGACTGCTGCCGCTTTCATAAAGTTCCTTCTGTTAGCAGATTCAATTGTAGACTCTGGACAGACAGAATTTGCGTTACTATTATCGTCGGACATGATAACGATAGAGCAAAATGTCGGAAACTAGTTAAGTATTTGGGGATTTCCTATTTATGCCGAACGAAAAATTGAATATTTTTTGCGCTCACGACATAACCAAAAATACTAGTCCCAAGGTCGAGTTTCCATCGTGGACCGTTTAGGTTTGAAAGGAAAAGAGCTCATCGAAATCACGATCTGAAAGATTGCCTAAGGAGATCTCTTTGAGATGCGGATTTCAGGATAGGAACTTGCCGCATTTCGAGTTGCCGACTAGAAACCACTCAGTGGAGCCGTTGGAAATGAGCATCAGGCTATCGTACTTTGTATTCAAGGATAGTCCTGTTGTGTTGCCCTCGATTGAGCAGCGATCCTTTGTAGCTAGTTCCAAGAAAGCGTCGGGATCTTTCAGGACGTATTTTATGCCCCACGAGTAGTTCACTCGCGTGGCTTTCGTCCGAAGTCCTTTCAGGAATTCCTGGGAACTTGCTCTGCGGAAGAGTTTGTTCCGTCTGCTCA
>JASHSF010000145.1 GCA_030036955.1 Nitrososphaerales archaeon | reverse complement strand
AAGTTATTTGCCTTGGCATGAATTTAATGCCCTCTAAGATAAGTATTGGGCATTTAGAATATTGGAGCTCGTAGTACGCTATATAGAAGATATAGCAAGCTCTGGGCTCTCCGTATGGAAAAATTATTCAGCTGAAGGATTCCGGGAGCGCCTAACTAGCAGTTGTGGCCAAGGGAATGAACGTAATTTCAACCTGTAGGTACTGGTCGAGGAACCCGCTCGATGTGCTTAATTGAGGGTAAACGATCAAAGTATAATTTTGACCTAGTTGCAGGTTGGATGTCGGGACGAGAATTTCGGATGAGAAGCTCTGGCCTGTTGTTACATTTTGCAGGTAAAGGAGATCAGTCGATATCTCTTGCCATACCACAGTGCCGTTCTGAGCCACCACTCTTGCAAGAGAAGTGGGATCACCGAAGATAAACGTAGCATTCGAAGCTCCAATATACGTGAGATTTGCGTTAACCTGAAGCGAAGTTTCTCCTTGCGACACTGTTGCTAAAAATGACCACGTGCCATTGTATGTAGTTGAAGCTGACTTGGGCGGAGGCATCGACCAAATTCCTGTTGTTGTAGATTGCACAGAACTTTGACTCGTGCTGGTCGAAGAGCTGGAAGCTAAAGTCGTCGAGCTCATCTGATTAGCAAATGTCGTACTAGACGCTGTTGCAGGACCGCCACTCAACGTCCGAGTAGCATATGCCCCTGCCACGACACCAACAATAATGGTGGAGATAAGGGCAAGGCTTACCGCCCTAGCAATTGCGCTCATTGTATGAATTATGAGTGCTCTCAATATTTGAGCCTATGCGATACTCGGACCTGTTCTTCATATCAGAACATCCTACTGGCCCGCGTTATTTCGGAAGTCGCTAGAGAAACTTTTTCAATTTCTCGGGGAGGTTTGGTTCGTAAGCGACCTTAACGACCCACTTGAAAAGATCGCGTTCGGTTACGATACCCACGAGCTTCCCATTATCCACGATGGGCAGACGACGGATCTTATTCTCAAGCATCATCGCAAAAGCTTCCCATATCTCGAGGTTTGGTTGAACCGAGATCACCTTTTTCTTCGCAGCCTCGGAAAGCGGTTTGTTGATGTAAGCAGAAAATGCCTTTTCGGATTTTGGAAGGCTCTTTACGATATCTCGTTCTGTGAGTATTCCCTGAACTTTGCCTTTTTGAACGACGAGGACGCTTCCAATATCTCCGGACACCATCATTTTCAGAGCATCGATCACTCTCTTCGATGGCTCGAGGCTTAGGAGCTCCCTTGTCATTACATCTCTAACAGTATCTTCCTCGTTTACCGTTCTCTTTTCACCTTGCTTACTTCCTTTCATTATTGCAACATTGAACGAGATAATTTTGCTCTAATATCACGTTTTCTTCGCTGCCTTTCCTAATAAGAACCATTCTCCCTCAGTGGAATTTTTCATATGCAATTATCAGAGATGATGATCGTCATCCCGTCTTAAATATCGCAGGGCAGTTAAATTAATCCAGCTGATTGATTCGTTTGGCTCCCAACACTATACTTGCTGAATTAGAGAACAAAAAACGGAACTCCAGCGCCGCAAAGCAGCAGAAACTGCACAGAAGAATAAGCGTGATCTGCGAGTTAGAGATATCGGAGCAGGATCTGGAAAAAATGAATAACAAATTTCGAGAGTTTGATGAAGCCAAGCGTCGCATTGAATCCAGCTTGAGTTACCTGAACTACAGCGCTCAACTACTCGATCCAACGTGGCAGGGCTGGCGAATGAAGTCTTTCTCGGTGAATGCTTCGCCCTAAACCGTTGACTGGTATCCGCAGCTTCTCGTAAATGCTTCTCCCTGTAATGTAACCGGAACTGGGAGAAGCAAGGTAGCTTACCATACTTCCAACTTCGTCTGGCCTAGCAAAGCGTTTCATCAAGATCATTTGAATTAGGTTTTCCTTTACCTGACCGGGAAGGTGCTCTACCATGTCAGTCGCAGTGAAACCTAGCGCAACCACGTTCACGGTGATGTTTTTCCCCGCGAGCTCTATCGCAAGTGACTTGTTGAAACCCGTAAGAGCCGCATTCGAAGCGGCGTAGTTACTCTGTCCCATGTTACCGGTAATTCCAATAATTGACATGTTGATTATTCTTTCCCAGCCGGTTGAGAGTATGAATGGACCTCGCAATCATTTTAGGTTAAAGCTACTTTTCTTCGGATCCTGGGACATGTGCATTTCGCGCGTCGGTAAGATAATCTCGCTTGCACGAGGAAAGGCGGTGGTGAGGCTCGTGGGCACAGAACAGATTCTTGAAAATGTCGACGTGTCGATGATCTCTGAGCCAAGAAAAGGCGGCTACATTGAGATATTTGCAAACCTAGCACTTTCCAAAGTGACCCCAAAGGAAGCGGTAAGGAGAAGACACGTGTGGCGAGAGGTTATGGAGGCAGCGTCTGACTAGTGCGTAGAGGGTTGAACAGCATAAGAGAATCGGATCGCACAGGCATTTTCTTGCATGCGCGGCACGCCTTCATGCCAAATTCGCTCGGATACTGCGGTCCGGACGATAGGGGGAAAATCTTGGAGCACATCCAAGAATCTTCGAGTGATGAAGGATTCATTTCAATTCTTCAGGAATTCGAGGCGGCTTATCCGTTCATTCACTTCATAGCGAAATCTACTGGAAGAACTCCTTTTGATCGCAAGGTCACGGAAGCTTATTGGATAGGAAACGATCTCCTCGACAGAGTGGCGCCCGATGACTTCTACAAATTTACGCGATCAGATCTAAAAGAAAATGTGTCGCGAGTGAACCCCAACAATTACCGCAACCTGTTCTTTAGTAATAATGCGATTCCGCACCACTCGTTCTATGTAATGGCTACGGCTCTCAACATCCTGTCGGATGTCCACGTAACAAGTGCCCCTGCAAAGGAGAAGATCTCAGAAATTGTCGATAACTGCATGATTTCATGGGGTAGGGTTGTAGGTGTGGATAAAAATCATCTGATGGTTGAACGTGCTCGAACGCAAGTCGACGATGGCGGTCTGATCAAAATGAACAAGAGGCACAAGCTGATGAAAGTGAAATATGATTCGACGATGCCTCCGTTTCAGGACGTACAGATTGGAGACACAGTGAGCGTGCACTGGAATTTCGCGTGTGACATTCTCTCCGAGAAGCAGCTTAGGAACATAAAGTCGTATACCGAAAGAGACGCGAGCGCGATGAACAGCTTCATCCGTGATAAGCGCTTAAAACCTACGTAGCTAGCGAATCAAACAAAAATTGAACGAGCTTAGCAGCTCGACTTGGCGCAATCGAGTTTCTCAAACTGCCCTACTTTTACTGCTCGCATCTGGCTATGCGGTTTATGCTGCTGATAGAACTGTTCTGTCGGCAGTTCTAAAACCAATGGCATCATCGCTCTCGCTTTCGAATTCCGAGCTAGGACTACTTGTTTCAGCCCAGTACATAGGAGTTCTCTGTCTAGCTTTCGCTTCGGGGACTCTATCGGACAGGTACGGAAGATGGCGCGTGATAGTTTCTGGTATTGCCATCTTTACGATATTTACATGGCTTGTAGGTTTTTCAGCGAATTTCTACGAGGCTTTCTTCTTTCGTTTCATAAGTGGATTGGGGGAAGGACTGTTCTGGCCAGCCGCGATGGCACTCGTAGCTGGCTTCTTCAAACAAAGAAAGGGGCTTGCCCTAGGAATATTTTACGACGGATTCGATCTCGGAGGGGCCGCGGGCCTTTCTCTTGGTGGGATTACTTTCGCACTTACCTCGAATTGGCGGCCAGCGTTCTTTGTTGCCCCGACGCTTGGTCTTTTTGTTATAGGAGGAATGCTGGCTTGGTCAAGATCCAACAAATCACAGCTTCCGAATATTTCAAAATCTGAAAGAAATTTGAAATCCGGGCCAAGCGCTCTTCAGATGATTCGGAACAAGAACATTGCGCTTCTAGCAGGCCTTGCCTTCTTGGCTACGTGGGCGTCTGTGTGGCAGGTCGCTTTTCTGCCATACTACTACAGCACCGTGATGCATTATAGTATTCTCTTCGCTGCCCTGCTCGCGTCTGTTGTTTTGATCGCAGGCTTGGTCGGAAAGTTTTCTCTCGGGACAATTTCCGATCGTCTTGACAGAAGATTGCTGCTAATCGTGATTTTGGTGGCCGTAGTGCTTTCCTACTTGTTATTTTTCTCATCTCCTTCAAATCGAGCATTGACCGTAGTCGGCGCTGTTTGTATGGGGTTCTTTTCATCTTCGGTTTTTCCGGTAATGCAGTCACTGTTAGCTGACAGCTCGAAAGGGAGAATAGGTACTGCGCTTGGCATCGGAACAACCGCCCA
>JASHSF010000144.1 GCA_030036955.1 Nitrososphaerales archaeon | reverse complement strand
CTCTCTTCTTTCAACATTGAGCTCAAACTTTAGCGGTCTGACTGCTGTTACTACGACTGACTTTTCTTCGTCACTCAGCCCAGATTGGCTGATACTGGAAACTTATGGACAGGCGTACGACCAGTACATTCACTCGGGAATTATAGCGTCGGTCGGGGTGTTTACAACCACTAGCAAGGAGCAGTACGAGCAGGAGTTTCAGTACGCTCTTAGCAATAGCGACGGCGTGATGGTCTTCGATTACGCGACGCTAAGCAGTCGCGGATATTAGGAAATTCTGAGATTCTGACAGAATTTCCTTTAATACCTAATTGGGTTTCGATAGGAACGCATTCTTTGAGTTCGACTGAGTGAGGTTGCTTTTGAACTACAACAAGTCTTCTCTTTCAAAATTCGAAAATTTTTGCTTTGAACAAATGAGCGAAACAAAACTCCCGAGCCTTACCTTTTCAATTGTTCAGGACGATAAAATATCACAATCGCGCGCGTTCGGGTTCAAGAACGTCGAAGCAGCCATTCCAGCGAACGTCGACAGTCTCTACTGCATAGGTTCCGTTACAAAATCCTTCACGGCCCTTGCAATCAGTAAGCTAGTTGAGGATGGAAAGCTCGATTTTCACGACGCTGTTCCAAAATTCATACCTGCTCTAAACAATGAGCTCTTTGAGAAAATAGAGATACATCACTTGCTTAGCCACACGAGCGGAATTCCGGGCCTGGGCTGGGCCGAGGTCCAGATATTTTCCGCGATTGGTAAATCCAAAAACTGGTTGCCAATTTCCTCTGTCGAAGACATGGCGAGCTTTCTCGACGGGGCGGAAAAATGGAAGGAAGCGGAACCGGGTTCGAAATACTTCTACCTAAACGAGGGATACTACATTCTCGGAGAGATCATTTCAAGAGTGAGCGGGGTGTCGTATTTTCAGTTCTTGAAAGAGAATATTCTGAATCCGCTTCGAATGAACAGAACTTTCGTTTCGAAGGAAGATGTCGAAAGTGGCGGAAACTATTCCCTTCCATACGTAGTGGAAAAGGGAAAGATCACGCGATCCATTGTACCATGGGGATCCGGCGCAGCGGGTGGAATCTTCAGCAATGTTCTAGATCTTTCGAGTTACATTTCGATGTACCTCAACAAAGGACAGTTCTTGGGAAAAAGAATAATCGGCGAGGACATGATTCGCAAAATGGAAACCCCCTACGGAAAGCCGCCTGCGAGCATTTTCCCTGATGCTGGTTACGGCTACGGCCTCTTTCTCACCGACAATTTCTTCGGCGAAAGGCTAGTTCGACACGACGGCTCCATATCGGTCTACACCAGCGGCATGGCTTTCCTCCCAGAGAAAGGAATCGGCATTTCGCTTCTCTGCAATGGGTCAGGATATTCTCCATCCTACCTCACCATGTATGCCCTAAGCTTGTTCCTCGGAAAGGATCCCGAAAAAGAACTGGCGCCAGTAAGAAGAGAGAGAACTCTCAAGAAGCTCGCCGGGTCTTACAGAGCATACAAGGGTACAATAAGTGCAAGGGTAAAGAGAGAAGGAGACTTCTTGCTGCTCTCCGGGGAAGATATCGGATCGTACATTCTCGTTCCTGATGATGTTCAGCCAGATGAACACTACGCGAACTTCTTTACTTTGAACGGCACAGCTAAGATGGGTGTAGAATTCCGATTTAGAGAATCTGGGATAGAGATGATTTTTGAGAGGTACAAGTACAGAAAGGTCGAGAGACCATCGTAACACGGCAATCTTTTGTTATAGCGATTGTTAGTGCTTGATTATAATAATGATAGATTACTAGGTGCTGCTAGATGGAGATAGATAGGAGAGAGAAAAAATGCCCTATGTCTCGATCAGACTTTCATAATTTTTTAAGCATTAGAATATTTCTGTCTTGATAGCCAGTCGCTCTGTAAAAATTATGAGCGCCTGTATTAGGTTCAAAAACCCAAAATTTTGCGTATTCGCATCCTTTGCTTTTCAAGAAAGCCTCTGCTTTTTCCATTAATTTTTTCCCCAAACCTGTCCTTCTTTGAAGCTTTCCAACGTAAACCTCCGTTATCTCTCCAGATATCACCGGACGCTTTTGTTCGATCTTTTCGATTCTTGTTAACTCTCTAACAACCGCGATAACTAAACCAACTATGTTCTCAACATTGGCCTCTGCAACATAAAAATTCCCCTGTTTTTTCTAATCTGTTTCATTGTATTCTTGAGATAAATTATCCCATGACGACTCTTTGCAAGCTTGTCCTTCCTAGCTAGCTTACGTAAATAATCTGTTGAAGCTATGCAGTCCTGAAAGTCTTCGAACAAATGCACTAACGTGGAGCTGTCGCTTCCTTTGAACTGTCTAATTCTGAATTGTTCTATTATCGTTTTCAAACCTCTTTGCTAGGCGCTAAAGTCAAGGCTATCTGATAGGAAAATGCTTAGTACAAACTTAGCATGAAAGAATGCTCCCCGTGACTCAATCCCGAGGAACGCGGAGTTAATGGCGACAGTTTTTCCGACAAATTGTAAAGGAGCAATCTGTAAATTAACCAAGATGAAAGAGATATTCTTCGTTTGGTCATCTTCGATCGCGGGCACAGGGGCAACGCCACATTTTTTCGCTAGTTCAGGCCTCTTAAATCTTCAAGTGACTTTGTTTGATTTCTGAATCATCTAACGGCATTCAGAACGAGTCTCCGTTTCTCGTAGGCGTGGGCGGTTGGGCATACCTTCCCATCAGGAAAGGGAATAAGCTTGCAGTAAGCGCAAGGCTGTATGATTTCGTCGAAGTAAATTCCACCTTCTACGACATTCCACTTATCGACCAAGTGAAAAAATGGAGGCAGGCAGTGCCGGATAACTTTGAATTTACAGTAAGAGCGAACAAGATACTGACTCACGAATCTCACCTTGAGCCTACGAATAAAAATTTCAAGATATTCGATCTTATGTCCGAAATCTGCAGGGAGCTCCGTTCTTCAGTGCTCCACTTTCAGTTTCCTCCATCATTGAAACTAACCGACGCTTTGATTTCGCAGTGGCACAGTTTCTTCGGGTCTACTGCGAAAGATCCTAGACTTCACTATGCAATCGAAACCAGAACAGACGAAAAAATGTTTCAGAAAACAGACCGCTTTAGAAGTTTAATCGAGAAATACGATATTATTGTTGTAGATGATTCAAGTGTGTCCGCGCCGATACTTCCTTCTCCTGCGTCGAAGATTGTCTACAGTAGAGTATTCGGTCCAGGTGAGCATACAAGGTGGACATTTGATTCTGACGAACTTACAACCCTCTCCAAGAAAATCGAGGGGATTCCTGCCCGTAAGAAATACGTGACATTTCACAACCTCACAATGTACGAAGATGCTTCGCGAATGAAAACAGTTGTAAAAACAGGCAGAGATCAGGAACTCTCGCAGAGATCTCCTTTGGGTTTGGATTCTCTAAAGCGAGCAATTTCAACCGGACGCATGGTGTATCCTGCCACAAAGCGGGAATTGATTTCGGAATTCGGCTGGAAAATCTACGATTTGGAAACAACGAAAAAAGAACACGTTTCGAAAGCGCTCGGAGATCTTGCTGAGAAACAATACGCGTCTCCAGAGGAAGTAATTGAGTACCTTGCTACAAACGAAAAACTGGAGACGCGGCATTAGTTCGAAGTTAGGCGCGTCAGATTTCTGATTGAATACTTTTATCTCGCTGAGTCAGTTAGCCAGCCAGGATGCCTTACTGCACGGCCTGCGGAAATTCTATTTCTCCGGACCAAGCATTCTGTCCAAGATGCGGAACGAGAATCTCTTCCAGCGGGCAAACGGTATCTCCGCAGCCCGGCTACGCATCCGGAATCGATCCCGACGCCTCAACGGCTCGCACTCTCACATTGATTGCACTGATAGTTCAGGGTGTTTTCTTCCTGCTTGGCCTCGGAATAGT
>JASHSF010000143.1 GCA_030036955.1 Nitrososphaerales archaeon | reverse complement strand
CCGAATTTTGCTTTCGCCCAGAGCGCGTGGATTGAATCGGCCCCAGAGTATCCGAATGAAGCCCGGAGTCCCGCGGCAAACTCCTCTACAACCGTACCAACGTCTCCCCGATATGGTACAACACCTTCCACGCCCTCGGCGATGCCCTTAGCAGGCTGGTTATAACGATCAATCGCGAATCTCTTCTGGCGAGATCCGGCACTACCCATTCCTCGATACGGTTTGTAGTACTTCCCTCCAATTTTTATGAGACTACCGGGGGATTCGGTGCATCCGGCGAAAACGTTGCCCATCATTACAAGTGAGGCACCGGCAGCAAGAGCAAGGGCTCCGTCTCCGGGGCCCCTTATGCCCCCGTCAGCAATTATGGGAATTTCTAGATGCGCTTCTTGAATAGCCACGGCAATTTGCGACACTGCGAACAGAGTTGGAGCGCCCGCCTTCGTGACCTCTGACGTGATGCAAATAGATCCGGAGCCGACTCCAGCTCTGATACCAGCGAGATTTTTGTCCAGTGCACGTATTGTTTCGCTCGCTCCCTCAAGCGTCCCAATGTTTCCCGCAAAGAACGGAACAGATATTTCGCTAGTCATTTTCTTTGCCGCTTTGATCACATTCATATTGTGAAAATGGGCTACGTCAGAAACGATAACGTCGACGTACTTCTCGAGAGCTTTTGCCCTATCAAGATCGAATGGAGATACAGCCGCACCCACCACCAGTCTTCCTTGCTCGTCTCTCGCAGCAGTTGGAAACCTTTCGCGCGAATAGACATCCTTTATCGTAATCAGGCCCTGCAGCTTCATGTCGGCGTCGACGACGGGCAATTTCTCGATCTTCTGCTTGTGCATGATTTTCTTTGCCTCGTCGATTGTCACGTCCTGGTGGGCGCTGACAACAGACTTGGTCATCGTATCGCTCACCTTGTCCATCGGGTCGGCGAAATTCACGTCGCGCTTTGTCAGTATGCCGATGAGCCTGTTGCCATTTTCAACCACTGGAAGACCCGAGATATTCTTCTGCTGCATGGCCCGAAGAGCGTCCTCGATCTTTTCGTCAGGACCAATCGTCACGACGTCCCTTATGATGAACGACTCTGCTCGCTTCACGCGTTTTGCGTTTTCCACCTGCTCCTCGACAGGCATGTTGCGGTGGATGACACCGATCCCTCCTTGCCTTGCAAGGGCGATAGCCATGTCCGCCTCGGTTACTGTATCCATCGGCGAGGAAATCAACGGCAGATTCAACCTAAGGCTACTAGTTAGGTTGATCGAGAGATCTACCCCGGAGGGCTCAATATCGCTTCGGCCCGGAAGCAGTACGAAGTCTCTGAAGGTATAGACACCGCTGGCGTGCGAAAGTTTCGAATAAAAATCTACAGACTCTGGCAAGGTTCCTAATACAGTCCCTTGCCGAAGATTTTGCGCATTACTGATGCTTTAAGTCTTTCAGAACGAAAGAAGAAAGAGAAAAAAGTGGATCTATCTTTTCTCAAGCATTCTGGTGAAGGCCCACGTCGCGGTGCTGAGGATTTCATTTAGGCGTACTCGATCCCGGTAGTTAGTTATGGTGATGCTGGAGATGTTGCCTTCAGATTCCTGCACGTTGAAGCTGAGCACTTGATCTTCGGATAGTGATCCGCTTTTTGATTGCTCTTCATCCTTAGTTTGGTAGCCCTTCAAGATTCTATTCAAAAAAAATGATTGAAATGGCGGTGTGATTTGAGAAAACTTTGTTCCTTGGTCCGGAACAATGACGATTTTTTCTGGCTCGATTTGCGCTGTTGCGAGGATCTTTCCGTCTTTTGATCTCCTTAGTTCGCGTTTTTGATCATTTGATTCAGGGACCGCAGCACTCGCTATGGCTTCAGCCATCTTGGGAGCTTTCGATCTCTTTTGTTCGTTCATACTTGAACTCGCGATCTCGGAACTGCTGCGAAGAACTGCGGCTGGGACAAAGCTAGACCTTCGAAGGGTCGCATCAATTACCGCCATCATATCTTTCAGGTGGGCGAGTTCAAGCTCTAGTTCTGAAATTCTTGTTTCGAGATATTCTTTGAGCTCGGCTGCTCGCTTTACCTCTTCTTCCTGCGTGGCAGCGCTCGGCGCGGAGTTCATAGCTGAATGAGTAGCCGCGTGATTCTCGGTTAAACTTTTTGGCCTTCGCGATTTCTCCGAAAGGCGAATAGAGTATTCAGCGAAATAGGCGTTTGGCTGAAAGGCGAATCGGACTAAGTGAGTTCCTTTACTCTTCGGGCTATTTCACTGGTCATTTCGGACATGCTTGCTTTCCCTCCGAGATCGTACGTAACGTGCTGTCCTTCTTCGATGACTTCTGTCGTTGCCTTGAAAATGGCATTTGAGCCTTTCTCTTCTCCGATGTAACCGAGCAACCACGCGCCAGAGAGTATGGTTGCCGTTGGGTCTACTTTGTCCTGACCCTTGTACTTTGGAGCACTTCCGTGGGCGGGTTCAAACATTGCATATTTTTCGCCAAAGTTTGCCGAATAAACCACGCCTATGCTCCCTATGAGACCCGACGCCTCTTCCGATAGAATATCCATGAAAAGGTTGGTGCTGAGAAGAATGTAGTGATTGAAATTCCGCGGATTCTTTACTAGCTGCTGCGAAAAGTTGTCGATGAAAGCTTCTTCGAGTTCGATGTTAGGGTGCTTTCTAGCGATACTGTGCACTGCCTCCATGAACAGTCCATCGGTCTCTTTTAGGATGTTCCCCTTGTTTATCGCAAGCACTTTCTTCCAGCCCCTTCTTTCAGCTTCCCGAAATGCAAATTCAGCAATCCTTTCGCTCGAGGATCGGGTGATTTTTCTAATTCCGATTGCGACGTCGTTTGACAGACGGTGCTCTAACCCGCTGTACATGCCTTCGGTCGCTTCTCGAACGCAGACAAAATCAACTTCTCCGAGAGGAGATACGTGACCCTTGTACGTCTTCACGGGTCGAACGTTCGCGTACAGCTGATACCGCTGCCGAATTGTAACTGCGACGCTTCTCGGCGAACCTGGGGTCCATGGAGTCGTCGTGGGCCCCTTGAAGCAGGCGTCAGTGTTGTCGAGGATACTCAGCGTCTCTTCGGGCACGAGACTGTGGCCCCCGTGCTTTTCCCACCATTCGAGACCAGCATCGCACTGGATAAATTCCGCAGATGTTCCGCTTGCCTTCAAAACCGTCAGCATTGATTCGACAAGCTCCGGTCCCGTCCCGTCTCCTCGGATCAGTGCAATTTTCTTCGCCATGATTTCAGATATTCACTTTACGATAATTTGAAGAGATTTTCAAAAGCTGAAAATTCGATAGATTAGGTTTGCCGTCGCACTTTATCGAAGGGATTTCGCGAATCCTAGAATACGATTTCGAAATTTCCACGAACTACGTCAGAGTGGAGATCGTGGAATTCGACCCGTGAGACCTCTGCCCTTTCTGGTCCTCTCTTGCACCAACGGATTACTTCTTCGAGCTCTTCTTCCTGACCCTGCAAAAGAGCTTCCAAGTTCCCGTCGGGCTTGTTTTTGACCCAACCCTTGACGCCCAGGCGATCACAGGTCGCTTTGAGGCTGGACCTGAAAAATACTCCCTGAACCCGACCGGAAACAAGCACGTGAACTGACTTGACCGGTTTTGTCTCAGCTTCTTCCTTTCGTTCGGAGCTTGTTTCCGACATTAGGACAAATTCAGCGCGGCCAAGTCTAAATAGGTTCCTGACTATGAACCATAGCAATAATTCGGGCCAAAAACTGGTAAGTGAAGCGCGAAATGGACGAAGATCCTGAGGTTGGAGAGATACGCATCGAAACGCTTGAAGGCCTTGGCGCATCTTATCGAATGACCGGTCACTTTGTGCTCAATCCAGGCGCTAAGGAGTTGAAGGTCAAGTTCAACGGAGTAGCGTTCGGCGGCCACTATGGAGGTCACAATGTGAACATTGAGATTTCCGAAGAGGTCAAGGAAAAACTGATGGAAATGCCGGATCTCAAAACTCAAGAAAACCTTGAAGCTCTCCTTTCCGAAGTTCAGCGCAGAATACTTACTGGAGATATGACGGTCGATTTCGAAACGATAAAGAATGAAGAGGAACAGCAAAACATCGATCCCTTCGGCAACATCTCGACTTAGGACGCAAGGATTATTTTGAACCCCTCGCAATTATCAGGTATTGCCAAAATGGAAATGCTACCGCTGCGGCGAGGTATACGATCAGGAAGCGCCACCCGAAACGTGCAAGAAATGCAACGCTGACGTGTCCTTCTGGATTGACTGGACCGATGCGCGCACACCGCTTGATGACGCCGTCTCGAAGTTCATGAGCGAGAAGCTCGTAACGATTGACGGAAACCAAAGCGCTTGGGAGGCGGCTCGCATTATGAAGGAAGCTCGGGTCGGAAGCGTCTTCGTAACCCAGGACAGCAAGCCGGTTGGAATAGTCACCGAGCGCGACGTGCTTTACAAAATTGTGGCAGAGGATCTCCCGGCCGCACATGTACTGCTTCGAAAAATAATGTCCTCTCCTCTGGTCTCGATTGAAAAGAGCACCACAGCTCGCGAGGCAATCCAGATAATGCGCGACAAGGGTTTTCGGCGGCTTCTCGTTGTCAGCGACGGTTCCCCGGCTGGTGTAATAACTCAGGAAGATCTCATCGAGAAGGCTCTGTCCAACCAGAACTAGGGAAAGCCTTCCCCGAGGATAAGACTTCCCTTTCCCGACTCATAAAAAATCGTCAGCTTTGTTTCATCGTCAAAGCCAAGAACGAAGTAGTTGTCGTTCCCTTGACTATCGTATTCGAAATGCTTTATCGTTCGGTTTTCTAGCCTTGAAGACAGCTCTTTTTTCTGATCATCGTTCAGGTGATCTGAAAATCTGTAAATCATGGCTCGGAAATCGACAAAATCTGTATTAAAAAATACCTTGACAATCGTTTCCCCTAAAGCTAAAGAGGCCTGAGACGGCGAAACGAAATGGGGTTTCTCGCTTGTGAATCTGTGTCGAGAGCTCTGAATTGCTCTGTTAGCTTAGGCTCGTAGACCACAAAGCCTAAATAGCTAAAATATAAGGAAATTGCTTCGTTCTAAATAAAAGGTTTCTGGTTTTCCAACAATGAGCATAGAAAACAAGGGATTTCCGAACTTATACAAACCCCAACGTCAGCTCGACCGGTGCCCACGATGCGGCAAAGGGCCCATGGTGGTAGATACCGCTGGAGGGGAACTCTTTTGCAGCAACTGCGGTTACGTCGTAAAAGAAAAAATTGAAGAAATAGGTCCGGAATGGCGAGCTTTTTCGAAAGAGGAAAAAGACGACCGATCTCGAACAGGCGTTCCATCCAGCCTCGCCATGCACGATATGGGGCTCGCTACGGTCATCGGCGTCGAGGACCGTGACGCGTCTGGAAAATCACTTCCAGCATCAATGAAGGCTACTATCGAGCGACTGCGAACCTGGGACGGGCGGAGCCAGGTCCACGAACCGGTGGATAGAAACCTTCGCCAAGCTTTCAGCGAACTCGACAGGTTAGCGGACAAGCTGAACGTCAGTGATGCGGTTATCGAGAAAGCAGCTTATGTTTACAGAAAGGCTCTCGAAAGAGGCCTGGTAAGGGGAAGGTCAATTTCGGCTCTGATCGCGGCTTCGCTTTACGCAGCTTGCAGGGACACTGAAACTCCCAGAACCTTGAAGGATGTTTCTGCGGTAAGCAATGTCAAGAAGAAGGACATCGCTCGTTGCTACAGGTTGCTCCTCCGGGAAATGGATCTTCGAATGCCCGTCGTAGATCCTACAAAGTGCGTTTCAAGAATCGCGAGCAAAGCTGGACTCACCGAGAAGACAAAACGCAGGGCGCTTGAGATTCTGAAAAGGGCAGAGGAAACCAGAACCTCCGCAGGTAAAGACCCGATGGGACTCGCCGCTGCAGCGCTTTACGTTGCCTGCGTCATGGAAAACGAAAACAAGACCCAGAAGGACGTAGCAGAAGCCGCCGGGGTAACCGAAGTCACAATTCGAAATAGGTACAAGGGGCTAAAGGCTGCTCTGAAAATTTAGCTCAATCGACTATTCGAAAGATTTCGACCAGATTACTTTTCTGGTTCAGAGCTTCACGCGTTCGGTGCTCTTTTCTTTGAGCTCTTCGAGCTTGAAGAGATCTGGATACAGTTTCGAAAGCAAGTTCGTGTATAGCTCGCACTCCTGGTCGTTAAGATATTGGAACATGTACTGTCCGGAGTAAACGCTTGGCGCGCCTGCTCGCTCCTCCAGTTCTAAGTGGATCAGTGGATCTCCCCGCTTGATCGTGATGGGAGAGCGCTCGTTGTTCAAGTTCACAAGCTCAAGAGCCAGTCGGCCTACAAAACCGCTGTGCACTTTTACGGAATTTAGAAAAGACAAGCCTAGCCTGCCGTACTTGCTCTTAGCGGTCAAGTGACCTACGACGTCTGGCGGAGTAAAAACAACTTCATGAG
Organism: Nitrososphaerales archaeon; assembly: GCA_030036955.1. GTDB lineage: Archaea > Thermoproteota > Nitrososphaeria > Nitrososphaerales > CADDZS01 > JASHOD01. Next base: position 29,169 of record JASHSF010000143.1, on the reverse strand, counting down.
AAATGACGTTCCTGTGTTCAAGGTAATTGAGCACCGTTTCCTTCTGAACAGTCAGCACGTAACCGTCACCGTCGAATAGCTCATAGTCGAAGGGGTGTACGCATTTCTTTTCTTCGACAAGCCTCACAATAAGGTCCTTTCCTAAGATGGTCATTTGGAAATTGATAGTCGAAAGTACTCTATTTATGATATCGGTGAATTGAGCTCAAAGATTTTTGATATTGAAAGCGCCGACGGTGGGATTTGAACCCACAATTCCTTGCGGAAACTGGCTTTCCAGACCAGCGCGCTACCAGGTTACGCGACGTCGGCAGTGGAACGATCATGCTGATGGTTCTCAACAATTGAGGGGGCTAGGCGCAAACACAGACCCGAGCAGTAATCATGATTTTCGAAGAAAGGAGACAATTGATTATTTCTGTCTTATACCGCGGGACTAGATTGCTGAAACGACGTCTGAATTGCGGTTTGCTCTGTCTCCTTTTTCTTCCACATCTTTGGATACGTACCGGGGTCCATCACCACTCGCTTTGTGATCGCGGCTATGCCCTTCGTTTCGTGTGCCAATTGGTCAGAGTTCATGCTTGCCTCAGCGATTGCCACGAGTTCTCCTTTCAGGGTAAGCATCCGAATTGGATCGCCTTTTGCAATTCCTTCGCTGAACGAGCACACGCCAGGCATAGCAAGCTGGGCTCCGTGGCAAATCGAATCCACAGCAGAGTCAGTTATGCTAATCTTCTTTAGGAAAATTACGGCATCCTCTATAGGCACAACGACCCTTCTTAGCGAGGCATCGTTCCCGCTCTCCTTGTATACGGCAAAAGCTTCGTTTAACTCGTGCAAATTAAAGAGCGAGTCTTCCGTGATCTGACACACCCTCGTACGCCGAAGCTCGACCATTGTGGCTCCGACTTTCAAAATCTCTCCCATGTCGTAAACGAGCTTGCGGATGTACGTTCCGGCTTCGCAAAGAACCCTCATGACAAGCAAGTTCCCCTTCTGCTCCAACACATCGAGCTTGTAAATCGTCCTCGTCCTCGTCATGCGGCGAACCGAGGACTTCTGCGGAGGCTTTTGAAAAATTAGACCTGTGAACTTTGAAATGGTTTCTTCGATTTCCTTGTGCGGCACGCTGTCGTGGATCCTCGCAACCGTCACGTATTCTTTTGGTCCGAGAAGCAAAACGGAAAGTGCTTTCGTTGCAGATTCCAGTCCGATCGGCAGAACCCCTGAGACCATTGGATCGAGTGTCCCGCTGTGCCCCGCTTTTTCGATCCCCATGATTTTTCGGACCCATGCCACGACTTCGTGACTCGTCGGGCCCTGCGGTTTGTCGAGGGCAATGAAACCGTACTTCAAGTAATCGGGAATCTTTCTCTCAGAAGGAATCGCTCCTCTCTTGGTGTCGGTTTTTTCCTCGCGTAGTGTTACGACGTGCTCGGCCTGCTCGTATTCTCGAGGATCCAGAAAGAGGTTATAATCGAGCTTTGAGTGTTCTTCCGAAATTGACAATCAGGAAGTGTTGCACTCCAAGGATTTGGATCTAGATGGACACGTGAAGAATATTTCTCGAGTTCTTTCGAGCTGAACTGCGTGGGTAGGTATCCGATACTATCTTCAGCGCTGCGCTCGCAACTTCACTGGCTGAAATTTTTTCGGTGTCGATCACGTAGTTAAAGACGGAAAGATCGCCGCCAAAATCAATGTGGTAAAGCTCACGGTACAAATTTCTGTTCTTCCTGTCCCGTTCGTGAACTATTTTGAGAGCTTTTTGAAAACTTATAGAATCTCTGGATGCAAGGCGTTTGGCCCTCGTCTTCGGGGTTGCGTCGAACCATATCTTTAGCCCATGATCGCAAATCCAAGGAACAGGGTAGCTCGTTACGACGACTCCTCCAACATTAATTCGCTGTATGAGCCTCTTGTCCACTTCCCGGTCAAAGTCCGAGTTGTTTTCTCTTTCCTTCAAAAATTTCATCCCTTCAGCAGAATCCCACCAGTCTGAACCAGAAGGTTCGTAACCCTGCTCGATAGCTATTTGCTTTAGCATGTCGCCCCCAGCGAGATGGTCAAGGTGAAATTTCCTTGCGATAACTTCCGCGGCAGTGGTCTTGCCGACGCAGGGCATTCCGGAAATAGTTACCGAGGGTCTTTTTGAACTGTGACTCTTTGGTAATTTTGACATTCGAGTCATGTGACTGATTCCTACAATAATGACCGACAGACTCTGTTCTCGAGAGCAAACGCCCTAATCAAACGTCAAGCCGAACAGTCTGCTGATAACTCCGCTGAAAGCGAACGAGCATATGAAATACCACCAGAAGAAATTCAAGAGTGGCCCAATAGTGTAAAATGGGGTTGGAAAAGGAAAGACGACCAGATATATCGTCTTCTGAACGACATAGGTTGACATGACGTAGTACAACCCCCACAAAGGTGCCATGAAAAGGAGCGTCGGCTTGAACTGCTCCTTACTCATTTCCATCTGCATCTTGTTCATCTGCTGCTGTTTTTTCTTTAATTTCTCCTGCTTCGCTTTGTCGCCGGATTTCATAGCGGCAGTCATTTCGGATCGAAACGCCTTCATCTCCGCGTTGTACCGGCGCATCTTGTCAATGTCAGTAAATTTTCTTCTCCCTACCGCGTAGAGCAAATTCACTCCAAGCGCCATGCCCATTACGATGAACATATCTTCCCAGTTTATTTTCGGAGGGGCGATCACAGAGGGAGGAAGTGATAGAACTCCCGTTAAAATCGGCCCGAGGATGCTCAACATTTTGGACTAACTACTGTAAGCTCGGGAAGTATATTTGGTTTGACTAATGGCTGCGAGGCACGCTGAACGCGCGCGTTATTTTGGTTCTACGGCTTTGACAATATTTTCCGCAGTCTCAGCAGCTTTATCGTCGAGGTTCTCCACTACGAGGGCTGGGCAACCGCAGATAAGGCTCGACGAGTACAGAAGCGAAGTTGCCACCTTCAGATCCCTCTCTATCGACTCCTTTGTTGAAGGATCTCGGTTTCTACTACTATCCTTTTCACGTCGGCGCAAGATTATCTCTGGCTCTGCGGACACTAGTACAAGATTTGTGGGCTTTAATTCTTGCAAGACATCAACAGGCATGCCCGGCCAGTATCCTTCTCTTGTGGAAATGAAGAGATGCGTGTCGACTATAACGAAATCTTCGGGCATCTGCTTTATTTTCTGTGCCGCGTGAATTTGCAGCATCTTTTGAGTCTCAACTGGAAGCTTTCTCATCTTGTCACGAGAGGAAACGCCGTAGATTCGGCTTGCCTCTTCCATCATCACCGTGCCGTAGTTTGCAACAGTAATTTGAAGTCCTTTCTTTTTTCCGAGCTCGAGGAGCTCGCTCACAACAGTACTTTTGCCGACGCCGGGTATACCAACGACGATTACTCTCCTTTGCTTCGTTGTTTCGGACATGAGATCGACCGGAGACGAAAGTAATTTCCCGAGAGCAGTACTTTTGCCGAGGCTTTAAGTCATTGATTGGAGGAATCCTGCGACTAGGTTCTGCCTAGAAGAGATCCCAGTCTCGGCATCATCGTTTCGAGCTGTTCTTTGACTAGCATCTGGTAATACTGGATAATGATGTCCACCATGAGCAACAGTCCGACCCCTGTATCAAAGACCCCGAACAGGCTCGTGAGAGATGCTAAGAGTCCGATGAACATACCTCCGATTATCGTAATCACGGGGATGTACTTGGCGAGAATTGCTTCGACCGATGCGCCGGACCTCCTGAATCCAGGAATCATAACGTCGGCGCCGATCAGATTCTTCGCCGCGGCCTTTGGTGACAACCCTCCAATTTCGACCCATATCTTTGCGAACATTACCGAGAATGCGACCGCAAAGAGAACATAGGTGAGTGCCCTAAGGAGATCCGCGTGGGGTACGAGAATATCGTTGGGCGACGTCATGTAGTAAATCAGGCTGCCGTTGAGCGGCTGATAATTGAGTGGTGTAGCATCAGCGGCCGTGACCGTTGACATGTTGTAGCGCGCGAGGTAGTTGAACCAAGGATTTACGTTGTTGTAGTCGTAAATCTTCCATAGATAAGCAAAGAAGAACGAGAGGTTCGCAGTTAGAGCAGAGAAAAGTATGACCGGTATGTTTGAGACGTAGAGGAGTTTAATTGGATAGACACCTGCAAAACCCCTGTATTTTGTAGAAGTAATTGGGATTTCAATTCTCATTCCCTCAACGTAAACAATGATCAGTATTGCAATTACAGTTACTATTAGACCGAATATCGACGGAAATTGCGACGCGTTCTCTCGCAAGAAGGCTTCACCGGCATTTCCCGCAAAAGCCTGAGAAATCAGGTTCGGAATAGCGCCGTACCACTGCGAAACCCCGGTCGTAATCTGCACCTGTATCGGAGCAAAAGCGTCCCACGCCACCTTCTGCGCAACGCCCGCGAGAATGAAGAGACTGACTCCACTTCCTATTCCCCAGCCTTTCTGCACGAGCTCATCGAGCAGCATGACAATCACCGAGGCCGCGAAAAGTTCGAAGAAAATGGCAACCGAAGCTGTTGGTGCTATCGAACCGAAGAGTCCTCCGATTAGGTAGGCGGAGGCTTCAACAATGATGACAATTATCGTCAGCAATTTCGTGGCCGCAGTGAAAATTGCTCGGTCGTCGGGATCTTGGAAATCTACTTTGATTATTTCAGAACCGGCTAACAGCTGCAGGATGAGGCCCGCCGTAACTATCGGACCTATTCCCAGAGTCATCAAAGTCCCTTGGGCAGATGCAAAAATGACGCTCGAGTACGAAAACTGGCTCTGGGCGCCAATCGGGATGCCAGTAAGTGGCGTAACCGCCATCACGAGATAAATAACAGCGGCAAGAGCGGTCCAGATTAGTTTCTCATTGAGCGAAGGCTTGCGAATGGGCTTTCTAATTTCAGGAAGGATGGTCGCAGCGCCCTTGACAAAATCTTTTACCGCGCCCATTTTACTTTCGTTCCCGTTTTTTCTCGGATATTATCTTATTCTATAGGTCCAACCTACTGCTTCTTTGAAGCAGGTTTCTTTTCTTGCTCCTTAGGTTTTTCCTCTTTAACTACAGTAACTGTGACTGAACCACCGGCTGATTTTATTTTTTCGATTGCGCTAGCTGAGGCTCTCGGTACAGTAATGGCATAAGCTTGACTCACGTCTCCACGCCCGAGTAGCTTGTCGTAACCCAAAACAGAAAGATCCAGCGGCGAACTGGAACCCGAGCGTGCGGCAATAGCCTGAAGGTCAATAAGATTTAGCCAACGGGTCGTCTCCACTCTATTCGGCCGAGGCATTGGGTTATGGCCAAAGTGGTCCGGAGCGTACTTCACTGTGTAGCTCCACTTGTGCTTGTGCATTCCAGCCATTCCTGTTCCTCCTCTCGAACCGCTGTGCCGATGCTGGCTCATCTGACCCCATCCGTGGGTCCTCGAGCCTCGTTGCCTGCGAACTTTTCTGAATCTACTAGCCATCTTGAGGTGCACCTTGCCTTTAACTCGTCATGCTTCCGACGAGTTCTGGAAGTCTCGGATTTGGTCCGAGCGTTCCGCCTTGACCGAACTGGCGTCTGATGGATCTCTTGAAGCCTCCTTTCGGAGAGTTTAACCTGAAAACTAAGCGCTCTTTTGCCATTTCATCCTTGGCGCCCTCATCCTTTGGTGCGGTGGCCTTGCTCTTCTTTTGGAGAAGCTCCAAAGTTGTCGAATCCAAGCCACACCAAGCAACGTTGTTCTTTGCTAAGTTTAGCATTCCTCGCACCTCTGAAGAGTCCGGGACAATCGCCGCGCTGAATCTCTTTATGATCCCGAGCTGCCTGAGAGTCGTTCGAACAGGAGACCTCGTATTTACAATGCCCCTTAGATTCACTACTAGCAGTTCCTTCGGAGTATCTGATTTTGTCATAGAATTTGACTGTGCCAAGATCGAGTAGCCTACTATAATCCTTACCGGACCACGCCAATGCCGTGGATTCTCTTCAGTGCATCGTATACCGCGTTTGCAATTGACGACATTGTGCTCGTGGAGCCGTACGTCCTCGTCCAAGCATCCTTGACGCCTGCTAGAGTCAAGAGGTTTCTGACCGTTTCCCCGGCTACTAGCCCCAGTCCTCTCGGGCCGGGTATGATATCAACGCGAACGCTTCCTCCCTTGCCGCTAATTCTGAATGGAACGGAGTGCAGTCGACCGCATCTGCACTCCCAGCTGCCGCAACCGAGCTTTACCGGAATGAGATTGAGAAACGCGTCATTGGTAGCTTTATCGATCGCGTTTCGCATTTGAACCGCCTTCCCGCGGCCGACGCCAAACCAGCCACCTTCGTTACCTACAGCGACAACAGCTGCGAACTTCGTGACTTCTCCCGCATCCGTTTGCTTTTGAACGATGCCGACGCTCACGACGTTTGTCTTCATGTCGGGAGCAAGGATTCGTACAATCTCGGGCTCCTTTATCTTCTGACCTGATTCGAATATTTCCTCAAGGTTAGTAACTTTGCCCGTCGAGACTAATACTCCTAGCCGAGTCTTTGGCGTCCATGGTTGCTGCTCGTCGCGATCACGCCTGCGATCGCTTCGCCTGTCTCTCCTTTCTCCGCCGCTCTCGGAAGGAGCAGGCGTAGGGGGTGTTCCCGCTGCGCTAACTACTGACATTTACTTTTCAGACTCCTCGCTTGACACCTTCGGAGATTGAGGGCCCGAGTTCTCAATCTTATTTTTAACTTCTGCAAAGTGATTCGGCAAATCGGCCGGGTTTAAGCCAGACTTTGCTGTCCGGGAAAAGCGCTTCAAATATGCTTCCTTGTCTTCTGTTTCCAATTTTGAGGCATATGATCCAATGTGACCTCCGTTTATCCTTTCTTCCGACGGGAGAGCTTCCTCGTCCACCTCAAGACTCAAACCAGCGTCCTTTGCGCCGTTGAGAAGTGCCGAAACCCTTGAACCGTGGATGAACCTCGACACCCCGGAGTAAACCGTCGCGTCGTTTATTTGGTTCTTGAGAGCGGCCTTACCAAGAGCGTATCCTGTCAAGTAAGCTGCAGGAAGGTTCTTCGTTCCACCTTTCCACCCGTAGTTCTTCGAGAGATCCCGGGAAGAACTTTGCGCGAGTGTGTGGTCTCCCTGCGCGCTCGGCCTCACTATTTGACTGTACACGTATCGGTTTGAAACTCGGACGGCGAGAAACGGCTTTGTGCCAACTATCATTCCGCGCCGCTTGCGGTAATCGGTTTTTCCCTCCCGTCGTCTCTTGAAAAGATGCACGTAATCAGACTTTGCCAATTTGAATTACCTTCTGCTCATGTGCGAGAGCTCCTCGTCGAGCCTCTTTCTGGTCCTGATTTGTCCGCCTTTCACCTGTCCGTAAAGAAGCTTGAAACTGTTGTTCGTGATGTCTCCACGGTCTCTCAGAGTTTTGAGGATTCTCCGCATCATCCTCACTCGCGTAATCCAGAGGGTCTTTTTTCCAACCCGCGCGCCGTGGGCTCCTTTCTTCGAACCCTGACCCTTACCCTTCGTCTTCGCTTTCAGCCGTCGCGCCCTAACCCGACCTCGAGAATTTCCTCTCGCTGGCTCTACCCATATTAGACCGGCTGATATCCAACCGCGAATGCTTTCCCGAGTAATCGCGTCTTGAAGCTGTTCTGTCGCGTCGGGATCGATCTTCACTCTCGATTCTCCCACGCCGAGCATCTGCGCAGTCATGCGTCTCTTGCTACTGAGATCTACCATTTATGATCCTGTCCTAAATTTTCTACTTCTTGCGGCGCGATTTTTTCTTGTCTTCTTTCTCTTCCTTTTCCGGCTCTGCGCTGGGAGAAAGGAGGCCTCGCCCGTTCAAAACCCTAATGTTTAGATCTTTGGCACGCTTTGCAATTTCTATCTTCTTTCGCTTGCCGACCGTCGCTGCAATCCTCGCCGCTTGGTCTCGAGCAGAGACCGCCTCGAGTTCTTCCACATTGTGAACAAGAACCTCTGAATATCCAGACGGATGCAGACCTCTAACGGCCTTGGGGCCCCTGTAACCTATCTTGACTAGCGGCGGCCATCCTCTGACCGATAAGCGCTGGTGGTTATCTACCCCCTTCGGTTTTCTCCAGGGTTCGTGGATTCTGACGTAGCGCCAAGATTCGAACCGATTGAACTTGGGTTTTCGTTCCTTCATTTCGTCGCGAAGCTGAATGAGCCTCTGACGGTTGGATTTATCATCAGACATTTTGCTGCTTTGCCTTCCTGATTCGCTCGTAAACGTAGACACCATCCAAGAAAACGCGTTGGTCTTTCCTTTTCACTTTGGTAGCTTGCTCCAGATTCGCTGCTGTCTGACCGACGTCCCTGACTGAAACTCCCGTTACCGTAATGTCTTCGCCCTTGACTTCCACTTTGGAATCGCCGACAATGTCCGCTACTCGCGGAGCTCGCTCTCCGTAAAAGTTCTCGACTAGCACCCTATTTCCCTGAACTCTAACGGTCACTGGAAAATGTGCAAACACTAGCTTCAGCTTGTACTCGTAACCGGATACGACGCCCTCGATTGCGTTGGTCACCATCGATCTTGCCGTGTTGAGTATAGCTTTGTCCTTTCGCCTCGTACCGGTCGTCGAAGCGCTGACCTTCGAATCTCTTACCGTAAGCATCACGGGCACTTTGGAAAAATCTTGGGAGACCTTGCCAAGAGGTCCTGTGACTAGAAGGTTTCCGTCGGCAAACGTAGCGCTGACGCCTTCGGGGAGATTCACTTCAGCTTCCGCGCCTATGTGCTTCTTCGACAGAGTCTGCTCAGTAGACATATCCGATGAGCCTTCCTCCGATTCCCTTTTCTCGAGCTTCTTCGTGCGACATCACGCCTTGGGAAGTCGAGACGATTAGAATCCCGACGCCTACCGCGGGCAGGAACTGCCTCTCCCAGCGTGTATATCCAGTCTTGTAGACGCTGTAACGGGGCGAAATGACGCCGCATCTGTTTATTCTGCCGAGCAATTGAATTTTGAATTTCCCTCCGATGCCGTCGTCTATGAACTCGAACTCGCCGATGTAGCGGTTCTTTTGCATAGATCTTAAGACAGCGGAACCTAGCTTTGATCCAGGAACCGCAAGGCACTCCTTCTTGTTCCTGATTTCGTTGTTGTAGATCGTAGCAAATAGATTTCCTAAAACATTGTTCGCTGGCATATTTTTTCACCTATCACTCAAATTTCTGAAAGCCTATCTTGGGCGCGACTTCCCTGAAGCACTGTCTGCAGAGCATTAAATCGTACTTCTGGATCAGACCAGTGTAGTTCCCGCAACGCTTGCAGTACCTCGATCCCTTTCCAAATTTTCTCGGCTTGCCGTGTCTTTCCTTCGGCATAGCTATACGACCTCGGCCTTTAGTTCGTCTTTGAAGAACGCCATCGAATCTTCCCTAGAGATTCTGTGGAATTTGCCGACCCTGGCGGGCGCTCTTTTCCTGCGCGCCACGCGTGAGCCGGGTCGTTCGAGAACAACTGAAACGTTCATTCCAAAAATGCCAATTTCAGGACTGTACCTCACTCCCGGAATTTCGATGTGCTCCTTTATCCCAAACGAGCAGTTTCCAAAATTGTCAAACGTCGAAGAGGAAATCCTGTTTTCGCGTGATTGCAACAGGAGCTTCAAAACGCTCTCGGCTTTTTCGCCGCGAAGTGTGACCATCATGCCGATCGGTTCACCCTTGTGGACTCCAAAATCGCGAATCGATTTTTTCGCCTTGCGGAAGCTCGCCTTTTGCTTTACTAGCTCTTCGAGAACTCTCCTTGCTCGCTCTATCGCCTCGCCGGATCTCCCGACTCCGATGTTCAGGACGACCTTTGCGATTCGAATGTTCCGAACCGGGGACGATCGTTCTTTTGCTTCCTCAACTGTAACGGTACTCATTTGGACTCACTACTGCGTTTTTGGCGTGACTGTTAATTCCGGTGCTTGCTTTCCGAGGGGCATTAGAATTCGAGTCGGCAGCTCGGAAGTCGAATTGTCCCCAAAGCGCACAGTTGCAATGGAGCCGCGAGAAAAAGTTCCCGGTTTAATGTCCTCGACGCTCACAATTTCGCCAGATCTGTCTCCCCGAATTAGGAGAGCGCTTTGCGCTTTGTTGAGCCTGTAGCTCGATTGCAATTTTTGCTCTGGCAGCTTTACGACGCAAGAGTCCCCTGGGCGGATGTCGACTTCAGCTTCGGGATAAATTACGCGACCATCGTGCAATCCGCAAGATATCTTTGCTCCCCGTCCGGTATGCTTACTCTGTACTAGACAGAGCTTCAGGCTGCTTTCACCTTTCGAAATCTCAACAGGCACAAGACCGCCGTTCTTCGGAACTATCCGGTATGACTTGCCAATCGAGGGGATTTCGACGACATCCATAATCCCGACTGGAAATCTCGGCGATTTTACAACGCGTCCGTCAACCTGGATCCTGCCTTCGTTCAGAACAACTTGTACTTCTCTCGCGTTCTTCGTGAGGTGCAAAATATCGCGCATGAATACCAAGAGAGGATAGCTGTAATTTTTTGGATGCGGCCCGGCGTCAGTCCTGTAGACGTATCGCTTGTCCTTCTTCGAAATCTTCCAAAAAGCAGGCACTCCCGCCCGCTTTGCCTTGCGGCTCCCCGATTTTTTACCCATCTTACGACTTTCCCTCTATTTTCTCCCTGCGCCACTTGTCATCGAGGTTTAGGCTTGTTACAACCACGTTTGAAGCCTGTATTCTTACTGGAGTGGTGCCTCCCGCAATTTTTTCTCTGCTAATTCCCTCGACTGTAATCATTCCAAGAGAAGAAAATACTTTCTGCACTTTGCCCTCGATGCCAGAGTACTCGCCCCTCAGCAGTTTCACACTGTCACCGACTCGCACCCTGACGGCGTTTCGAGTGTACCTGTCGCGTAGACTGCTAGAAAGAGCGGCGACGGCGTTAGATTTGCCCAGGACGTGTTTAGGGCGGGATGCAAGGTAGCTGTGAACCTTCATGGCCTTCGAAGATTTGTCGTGTTCTTTTTTCACTTTGGTATTCAGACCTCTCCGATCAAACTATCATAGTAGCAAGGTTAGCTATTCTTGGCCACCTCTCCGCAGCTTCTGCAGCAACCGGACCTTTGATGTCCGTTCCCTTCATGTCCCCTTCAGGCGTGATAATGACTGCCGCGTTATCCTCGAACATCACTCGCTGTCCGCTGACGCGCCTCACTGCGTACTTTTGCCTGATAATAACTGCTCCAAACGATTGCTTGCGAAGCTCCGGGGGACCTCTTTTCACTACAACAGTGACGTGATCTCCAATAGACGCGGCGGGAAGTCTGCTTAATCTGCCGTGGTACCTGGTGACGTTTATGACCCTAAGCGTTTTTGCACCCGTGTTATCAGCACAAGTTATGATTGCATTCAGCGGTATAGATCTCGTAATGTAGAGCTTGAATTCTGAGACTCCTTTTGCCGAAACTGCTCTCGATCTTGCCGCCATAATTCAGTTCACTTTTTTCTAGCCAGCGGTTTGAAGGATCGCCCTAGCCGAAGCCTTTTCTCTTTGGACTACAACAAACGAGATTGTTTTAGCAACGGGCCTGCATTCTGCAATTGTTGCAAGATCTCCTACGGCAACTTCGAGGCAAGGTGGGAGATGAGCATGCACTTTTCTTCTGCGCTTTAGATAGCGCATATATTTGTCGCTGTACCTGTACGATTCTTGTAGGATAACAGCAAAGCGCCCGGGGGATGCGCTCACGACCTTGCCGCTCAACTGTCTTCCTCTTATTTTTAGCGAACCGTGAAATGGGCAGTTCGGATCTTCGCACATGCGGTCCGGGGCCTTTACGCTCAAACCGATGTTTCTTGCTTCTGACATTTTGGTTAATCATCACTTTTCTTTCAGTACTTGTAAATTCTCTCTTGTGGTGTACCGATCAAGTCGCGCCCTTGCAATCGAAAGCTTTTATCGGCAGCCTCCAGCTGAATCGTCACGATCGATTTCGGAATCTTTTTCCTCGTGGTTTGGGTTTGAACCACAAGCGTATTTCTCGTTTCGTCAACAATCTGACCCGAGACACCGAGCAGAGTTCTGTCGCTTGATTCAGCTATCTTGATCTTTTTACCAATTAGCATCTTTGCATACATCTCGGATAAACTCTTCTCTCTAAACAGTAAACTACGACTTTTCTTCCTTCAGCTTTACAGTTTTTGTAACTTCCGTCGCCACGAGCTTCTTTGCATTGAGTGCAGTCATTATCCGGGCGACGTTGCGCCGCAGCGTTTTGATCTCACCCAGTTCCTTCTTGAGTGTGCCCCGGGCTGCCCCTGATCTCATTTTGGAGAGTTCTGAGCGGAGATCATTCAGGCGCTTTGTGAGATCTTCCGAAGAAAGTTCGTTTAATTCGCTGCTGTCAAGACGCTTCATTTCGCACTACTTCCTCCTTATTACTCGGGGAGCTCCTCCTCGAGGACCTAGGAGCTGCTTCGCCGGTATGTTCCGCTGGCTGCTCTTTCGTCGTTTCGGCTTGGTTTCCTTGTTTCGCGCCAGCTTCTTCTCCTTCAGCTTGCGTTGCCTCTGGCGCTTCCTTTAGCTCAATTTCCGGCGCAACCGCGTTCTTTATCGCGATCCTAACTTGCACGCCGTACAGTCCCATTTTCAGAAGGACATCTGTTGTTGCTCGGCGTACTACTCTGTCGGCGGTCTCCCCGCTTTTAGGTACAACTCCGGCAGTGTATTTTTCAAAATGAGCTCGCTCGCTGCGGAGCTTGCCAGCAATTGTAATCTCTGCTCCCATGGCACCGGCGTTCATCATAGAGTTGAGCGCCCAGATCGAGGCTCTTCGGAACGCGGTGCCACGAATGACGGTTTGGGCGATCCTCGATGCCATAATTCGAGGGTTCAGCTCTGGTACTCTTTCCTCAACTACAGAGATCTGAGGATTAGGAAGATTGAATTTCTTCTCCATCTTGTCTGTGAGATCTCTAATCCCGATTCCTCGGCGACCGATTACAAGACCTGGTCTTTGTACGTAAAGCGTAATTCTGGTTCCAACAGGAGAGGTCGTAATGTCAACACCACCGTAACCAGCGTCTTTCAGTTGAGCTTCGAGGTATTCGTCGATTTCCGCGTTCCTCGAAAACTTGTTCATAACTTTTCTGGTTGTGGTGATGGTGGCGGTCGACATTGCTCTAACTTCCTACGCTTCTGTCCCGACCAGCTCGATGTGGACGAGGGTATTGAAAGAAGGAGAGGACCGCCCTTGGGCCCTGGGTGTGAAGGCTTTGGTGACCCGTCCACGGAGCGCGGCTGCATGAATAATCTTCAACCTATCTAAATCGAGCCCCTTGAATTCCGCATTGGCTTCGAGGTTGTGCAAAACGTTCAACACTTCCTTTGCCGCCTTCTTGGGATATCCTCCGCTATGGAAGCCCTGCATTTCAGAGTGGTGCGATCCTTTCTTTTTGTAGCGACGAAAAGGAACTGAAACTTTTCTTTCCTCGACGCCTTCTAGATACGACCGGGCGTCCTTCAACAGTTTACCGTTTATTGCCCAGCAGATTTCTCTAGTCGCTTTTGGGGAAACGTCGACTTCCCGCGCGCTAGCTCGGATGTGGAGTAGAGGGTCGTACCTCTGGAAGCTATACTTGAAAAGTGGCAATAAGTCAAAAACACTTTGGAGAACGGATTTTTTCGTTGGATGCAATAAATACCTTGCGTTCTATTGAAGTAGAATCTTATTGTTCAAGAATGATTTAGCGAAAAATTTCAGGCCGGATCTATTTCAGTGGAACGTAAAGACTCGACCTTGAAGCACCTATGCCTGGGGTTCCGTGCTGTACTTTCTTGTTTGTAATCACAAATTCCCCGAGGTAGTGCCCGATCATTTCGGGTTTTATCTCGAGGTTCACGAACTCGCGGCCCGAGTGAACCATGAGAGAAAGGCCTGCCATGTACGGGAGGATCACCATATCTCTTGCGTGAGTTCTGATCTGTCCCTTTAACTTGCCGTCTTTGGCGAGACGGGTCTGCTCGATCAACTTCTTCTTTTCGTCAGAAATCCCCCGATTAAGTGTCCTTCTTTGGCGTGAAGGCAGGAGATTCAAGAATGTTTCAAATGACATGCCTTGCAACTGCTCGAGCGAATGTCCGCGGTACTTGTATTCTCTTGGCAAATGAAATATTACCTCATCCTACCGGCGCACGTCCGCTCTTAGTCTTTTACGTCCAGTCTTGCGTGGTGCTATCAATCCTACCTTGCGACCCGGCGGAGCGTTTCTCGACGTGGAAGTTGATTTGCCCGGGTGCTGGTGGCGGCCTCCTCCAAAAGGATGATAAACGGCAGCCATAGCGATGCCTCTCATCCTGGGATACATCTTGCACTTTGCTTGCTTCAGGTGGTAGCGCGGACCCGCACGGAGAAATGGCTTTTCTGTTCTGCCCGCTCCACTGACGACGCCAACTGAAGCTCTGCATCCCGACGGTATAGTAATTGACTTTCCGGAAGGCAATCTGATAACGGCGCCGATTGGGGAATTTGCGAAAAGCGTAGCGGTTGCACCGGCGTTTCTGACGAGCCTTCCGCCGTCGCCCTTGTAGCGTTCGATGTTGCAGATAGCGGTTCCTTCTGGGATGTTAGAAAGCGGCAAAACGTTGCCCTGGGCAACCGCGGCTTGCGACCCAATTTCGATAACAGAACCAATTGTTAATCCGGTTACGGCTGGTATGTAGCAGCGTTTTCCTGCTGCCTCGACCTGCGCGAGCGGATATTCTCTCCCTCTCTCGTGAGAAATATTGAGGACCGTGCCTTGGACCGTTGATCCTTCGTTCAGGAATGGATATCCTACCACAGCGTATCTTCCCTTTGTAGGAGCCCTATACTGCAGTCCGCCTTTACCTCTATGCCTTTGAAGAATTCTCTTGCCCATTGCGCAACTACACTAACCCTAGCTTTGACGCGAGATCGCTCGCCGAGCTTTCTGGAGAAAGCCGGACGTACGCCTTCTTTCCGATAAGCGTAATCGCGGTGTTTACTGAGTGAACCTTTACGTCGTAAAGCGTTTCGATTGCGCTCCGAATTGCTTTCTTTGAAGCGTTTCGCTCGACGAGGAAAACGAGCTTGTTCTGCCGCTCGATCATGTCGAACGTTTTCTCCGTCACGTATGGACGGAAAACTACCTCGAGAGCATCTTCAGGACGCATAGTTTACACCCACTTCGATGAGAGGCTTTGGCAGAGCTGCGAGGGCTCCCTTGGACCAGATCGTCAGCCTTCCGGCCGAGGCACCAGGAGCGAGGTCGAGAACGGAAAGCGAATTCGCGCGCGCTACGGAAACTCCTCCAAGGGAATTTAGGGCAGGACCGATTATGGAATCATCAGCTACTACAAAAAGCGGACCCACTCCGCTCTTTCTGAAGCTCGAAAGGTTAACATGCCTCTTCCTTGCCCTAACAGAAATTCTTTGGAGTTCGTCGCGTGAGCCAATCGCCTCCAAGAAATTTTTCAAATCTTTGACCTTTGAGATCTTCTCTAAATCGTCGCTGACCACGATCGGAAGCTCGGCGGTAAAGACATGATTTCTGCGCGAAACCATATCTTTTTTTGCGGTCGCAGCAATCGCACAGGCGAGGGCGAGGCGCCTTTCCTTTTTGTTGATTTCTTTTCGGATCACTTTTTCCGATCTCGGGGGAAACGGCAGTCTTCCCGAAACTACACTCGCAACCCCGCCAGCCATGCCGCTCTTCGAATATCTTTCACCCTTAATTCGTGGAATTCTAGAAATTCCTTGGCCGGTAGGTGGGTTGTGAGCCTCTGCAGTAGTTCTCTCGCCAGCAAGCGGATCACGACCTTGTCGCTGCTTATTGTGAGATTCAAGAGCGGTGTACGCTCTTGCTATGATATCCTCGCGAACTGGAAGATTGAAAACCGCTGGCAGGTCAACCGATTCAATTTCCTTGCCTTCAAGGTCAATGACCTTACCTGTCATTTTTTGATCGCTTGCTGCCATTCTACTCAGACCGCTATAGATTACTTTGCAGGAGCTGGCTTTGGAAGCTGAATTGGATGGCGCATTGCGTTGACCTCAATTATCCTGGGAACAGGCATTTTTTGTCTGCGGGGATAGAGCGGGAGCCGAAGATCAACCAAGCGCTTCGAAGGACCGGGAATTGATCCTCTGACTATCAAATAATCGCCTTTGACATCGCCAAAATGAAGGAATCCACCCGCCGGTGATATAGGTCCCTGTTGGGCATTCCCCACGGCAAGGATCCTGTTGTTTTTCATTATTCTTTGGTGAAATCCCATCTGACCTGCTCGGGCGACCGTGTACATAACCGTCGCCGGATGCCAGGGGCTGATAACGCCAACTGCCCTAACGCTCTTCCTGGATTTGTGCTGCTTCCTCTTTACACCAAATCGCGTGACGGGGCCCTCGAATCCTTTTCCTTTCGTGATGGCAATCGCGTCGACATACGCCCCGGGCTTTAGCAAGTCCGAGACTTTGATCTGCTTCCCAAGCAGACCTTTCAGGTACTCGAGGCGCGCCTTCTTTTCTCCTCCGGCTACCTCAATCTCCTGGAGCTGCGGAAGGCCATTAGAAAGGCCAGAGTCGCTCGGGAGCGAGCCGATTAATGCTGAAAAAGCTACAATGAGGTCCAGCTTCGATTCAAGATTTTCAAAAGTGCCGAGCTTGCGCTTTGTTTGGAGTGAAAGCGCTTCCCGGAATTTGTCGTCAACATCATTTGGAAAAACGTCCCCAATTACAAAGCGGCCGCCATTAAATTCGCCGTAGGCCCTAACCCTAAGGAGCGTAACAGGTGGAGCGCTAAGAATGGTGGCAGGATTGAACCTGGTCTTGCCGAAGTTAGGTGTTTTCTCCCTATCGTCGACAGTAATCACTTGGACCATTCCAGCTTTGAAAGCAGGAAAGCCAGCGAGAGATGGGTGGTCAAAACCTAGCGTGGGCCAGTTCCTTACCCGGGGGATGAGCGTTTGGTGACGAGCC
Organism: Nitrososphaerales archaeon; assembly: GCA_030036955.1. Taxonomy (GTDB): domain Archaea; phylum Thermoproteota; class Nitrososphaeria; order Nitrososphaerales; family CADDZS01; genus JASHOD01. The sequence continues at coordinate 12,163 of JASHSF010000143.1, read as the reverse complement.
CTCGGCGAAAAAGCAAGAGAGCCTCGCCTAGGAGCATTATGCTTTCTGTGACCCATAAGGAAACAGCCGTACTTTCGATTTTGACGCTTAATCGCTTTTTAAGCATTTCACGGAGAAACTCAATTCTCAAAATTCATCCGAGTTGATTCTCGAAGTACGGGCAATTAGGCGCTCGCGTATTTTAATTCAAAATGCGTCGCAAAACATTCAAGATCGAAAGAGTTCCTAGCAACGCTTCCTCAAGCCTTACTGTTGCCGTTTGCTGGTCAGGAAATAAATTGAGGCATTCAGCTCGCGGAAAATCTGACACCTTGTTGTGATCCTGCTGTAGCATTTTGTCGATGCCCATATCTGGAGCGCCGAAGCAAACGACGGTTCTGTTCGCCATCCGCAGCCTGCTCGATAGCTCCGCCCACTTTGTTGCCACGGGCTCGCCATTCCTACTCGTCAGTATCGTGAGATCGAAGCTCAGGCTTCGGAGGAATCTTGCAAGGCTCGGAGCACGCCTAACTTCGTATCCCCAGAAAATTTCCTCTGGTCGCTTGATTTCTGAAACCTTGACAGGTGACCTGGCGGAATCCACTTTGACCGTTACTCTCTGACCAGCTTGGCCGCGGCCAGAGTACAGTGCGGCTTCTCTTCCCCCAATGTCCGCGACGAGTTCCCCACTCTGGAAGAAGAGGGCGGCTTCACGGATTTCTCCCTGCTTCGGTATCGGTTCAACTTGATGGTGGGGAATCCGCAGAGGAGGCAGCAGCCCCACGTTTTCGAGATCGCTCTTGCGAGAGATCAGTCTTTTCCGCAGATACTGGGGCGTTTCAGAGTACTGCAGGATTTCTTTCGCGACTAGGTAATCTCGTTCAAAGTCCTGCCTCGTGTCTCGATAAATGTAAATTCGTTCGACGCCAAAAATAGAAGCTGCCCGAGCGATCTGTCCGATCTTCACGGTCTTGCCCCTCAGATTGTCCTCGTCAATCAGTAATGAATCTGGGAGAGCGATCGCTAGTACGCGCTCAGTCGACATTGATGCTTGCAACTCCGTAAGGCTAAAAAGCTAATCTGGTGTCTTTTCGAGCAGTTCTTTTCAAATTTTATTCGAGTGCTGGTTGTAAATGGATGCATCTACTGACAATACTTCTGAAGGATCAACGGAAGACGACGCTTCTCTCAAGATGCTAAACGCACGTAGAATACTTGAGCTCAGAAAGCGAGCCAATTCGGTTGCCGCCGCAAAACAGAGGGAAGCGGAGTTACTTTCAAAACCGAAAAAACCTTCAGCACGAGAAATTCTTGTGAAAGCGCTGGTTGACAGGGGACAAGAAGTGCTCGAGACCGCAGAAAGAAGCTATCCAAAAGAAATGGCGGTGCTCGTTCCGAGGCTTGCCGATTTGATAAAGCAGGGAAAAATTCAAACTATTTCCGGAGGAGAACTACTCCAATTTCTGCGAGCCATTGGGCTAAGGGTCAGCGTCCAAACTTCGATATCCGTTGAGGAGCACGGCAAATTCGTCACCCTTGCCGAGAAGCTCAAGAAACAAGAGTAGTGCTAGTACTCGATAACTTCGATCTTCTTGGACGCGTTTCGTACGGCTTCAGGATCAAGAATAGCTTTTCTTATTCCTCTAGTTGCAACTGCGAGTGTCGAAGCTGCAACTGCAAGTCTAAGCGCATCTCTTTCTTTCTCATCCTTTGAAATGGCGGCGGCGAAAGTCGCAAGCATGATGTCCCCTGCCCCTGTGGTATCTTTTTCGAACGCGGGAAACGGCTTCACCTGAAACCGCGTCGAAGAGCCTTCGTATAATGTAACAGGACCGGATCCAGAAGTCAGTATGACGTGTTCTACGCTTTTGCCAATTTTCCGGATCGACGTTTCCAGATCTTTAATTCCTGTCCAGGCGGCGATTTCTCTCGGGTCGCCCTTCAGGTAGTCAACATTTTCCAAAGATGAAAGATCTAGCCCGGATTTCGAAGAAACTTCACCGCTTGATGAATCGAACTGGCGAATGAATCCCTGAGAATCGGCGACAACAAGATCAAACTTCTCTCCAAGAAGTTTGAGCAGTTCTAAAGAAATCTCGCCAACGATCGGATTAGCAATTAGCAGGTTGTCTCGATCCGATTTAACCGGCAGACGAGTGGAAATCGTGGAATCAAAGTTTTCACACTTCGCGGCAAGCCACATCCGCCTTGGTTCGACAGACCTGTCAATTCGGAATCTGGTCGTAGGAAACTTTTCTGAAACAAACGGGGTAAGATCTATTCCTGCATTTTGTGAAAGAAACTTCGCATAATCTTCGGGAAAGTCCTTTCCTACTTTTGTAGAGATTTCAAAATTCGCGCCGAGTGACTTTAGGGCAGTAGAACAATAAGATATCGGACCGCCGAGAGCGACCCTGGGCGAGTCTCCTTTCCGGTCTATGATGGTGTCTATCGCGACGTGACCTATTAGCGTGATTTTAAATTGCCCGGCCACGCCGATCGTCAGACTCTGAACTATCCGTAGGTGACGTATTTAACATGGAATTTGCAGGGCCGGTGCTGAGTCTCAGCCAAATCTCGCCCTGTCGAGCTCTCTGTCCTTCTTGGTTTCTTTTTTCCATTCCTTGTAGTGGTCATGACAAAGGAAAGCTCTGTGTTCTCCTGAAACCTTGAGGCTGCTTTTCCCAATTTGATCGCGGCTCATGGAACGTTCGGCGTTGTTTGTGCAACCTGTCACGGAGCACTTTACCCCTTTCTGGACCTTACCCATCGCTACTCCCCAATACTCTAGCCAACTTTCCAATTTAATCTTTCGAAATAAGTTCGGCCAATGAGCCTGATTTGCATAACTTTGTACAACGCATAAAGAAGTGCGCATGAAAAAGAGAAGACTTGGAATCTGATCGAGATGGTGCTAAACAGAATCCGTGACAGCATTGATCCGATTCTGACCTCGCTCGGGAAAGCAGTTGGCAGTACCGGTATATCGCCCAACACGCTCACACTCATAGGATTTGCTTTTGCCGGATTTTCGGGATTACTTTATGCGATTCGCCCCGACATGCCCTATCTTGCGGCTGTTGCTATACTGGTATCGGGGTTCTTTGATATTTTGGACGGTGCAGTAGCTCGGGTGACGCGGAAAATATCAAAGCATGGATCGTTTAATGATTCTACACTCGACCGCATGGCTGAGATATTCATCTACTCCGGCATAATCTATGCCGGGTACGGCATCTCGCCAATATTCGTCCTGCTAGCGCTGGCGTTTTCTCTACTAGTAAGTTACGTGCGAGCCAAAGGCGAATCGCTAAACATCAAAATTTCTGGTATTGGAATAGGCGAACGCGCAGAGCGGCTCGCGGTCCTTGCTATTTTGAGTATCGTCGGATTTGTTGCCTACGGAGTATACGTTGTACTTATTTTGGCAGCTGTGACCTTCGTTCAACGATACGCGTTCGTGTACCATGCCCTTGAGCGTGGTAACACGAATTAGCAAACGTGCGCGTCGAAATATCTAGTAGGACAACCGTCTGTCGTCCTTCGCTCTTACTTTTACTAGACCGTAGTGAACGGCGCATGAAACGCAATAGTATTTGATTGTTTTTGGAGCCGCAATGTAAGCTCCCGCTGCCCTTAGCTCTCTTGCGAGTGTTGGTTCTACTAGGCTAACCCTGGAGGTCATCTTCTTCGCTTTGTCTCGGGGAACCTCTCTACCGCAATTGCTACACTGGATTGTGTCGGAGCTGCCCTTACCACCCTTTGACCGTCCCCGGCTCTTCCTCTTCTTGGTCATGATTCAGTATTACTCTCCCTGCGTTGGTTTTAAACTTAGGGTTCAGTCATCTCACATTGAATTCTCTTACAAAAGATTCCTGAGCTCTTTGCAGCTGCAGCGGTCGGTCGGCGTTTTTGAATCCATATTCGCGTATTGTTTGAATTTTGTTAGCATTTCGAGCTTTGAGTCAAGCGGCTGTCGCGCGTACCACATCTAGTAACATCTCAGCGGCATCAGCGCCGTCGTTTGCCGATTCCAATCAAAGCAATTTTGATTTGTTTTTTCGAATTTCTCCATCGAGTAGATTTCATCTGACAACTGAAAATGTTGAAAGATCGTGATTTTTACCGTTTGTCGGAAGTTAAGAAAATTTATTACTTGGACGCTGGGGCTACTCGAATCGGGCTATGAGGACTACGATACCTGCGAATATCAGCAACGCGGCCATGAAGTAAAAGATTGGATAGAGCTGAGGTATTAGAGCAGTCTGAGTGATAAAGTAGGCAAAGACACCACCTATTACGATGCACACGAGAGCGATTACTCTAAGCATCGCATCAATCCGTTGTTGTGAGGTCTTCAGCGCTTTTGCCATAGTTGATTTAACCTTTCGGAATCTGTGAAAATTCGATAAAGGAAGCTATAAACACTTTTGCGCGTCCCTAGAGGGACTTTGCCTCGGCCATCTTCTCCTTCAGGTAGTTGTCAACTATGAAGGTGAGCCCGTACTTGGAGAACGCTTCAAGCTCGCTCTTGCGTTTTATCTTTAGGAAAATGTCAAGTTCTCTTTGCCATACTCCCCCTGTGTACCGTGGATCCTTTCGAAGTTCCTGCGCCCGTTTGATGTCAGCTTCAGTCATCGGGTCCGTCGGGAGTTTGTATTTTACAATATCCGAAGCCCAGACTCCAACCCACTTCGCGGTTGATACAGTCAGGTCACGCAGATGCGCGGCATTCGCGGAACCTGAGATAATTACCATGGCGATGTGTTCACCATAAACGTCCCCGTCGCTCATGATGTAGACCGGTAGATTGAGTTCCTTGTTGAGTCTTTTCAGCATGAACCTAGTAGACCTTGGAGGTTGCCCTGCGGTATCGATTAGGATGGCTTTGTACTTCTTGTGCACTTTTTCCTCGACAAACCTGGTAAAGATGCCACCCTTTTCGACTGCGATTATCATTTCCGCAGATGTGTCCACGAATTCAGCCGTGCTGAGAGACGGCCCAATTAGATATCCGTCTGGGTGCGAAGAAAGGTTTAGGCGGTTTCCTTCATAACCCGGAACGGTGTATTCTATAGTGAGATCGCCGAATATGGCACTGCGTTCCTCGGGATAGATCTTGATCTCCTCCCTGGCCCTTGACAAGACGGCCTCAAGATCGGTAATAATTTCGTCCGACTCTGCTTGATCAACAAACTCCATGTTGTAAGCTTGGGAAGAATAGTATACGTCTCGGAGCGTGCTCGTCTTGCCCTCGTTTACCAGCTTGTCGGCGAAGAACGCGAGCCAAAGGAGCTGAGTAAAAGGCCGAATGTGTTTGATGTTTCCAGCCGAGCGCTTGACCGCAGTCTTCCCCAGGATATACTGTTTCAGTTTTGGATCATATACAATGTTGCTTACCGATCGACTGGGGAAGGTAAATTGCGGAAAGGCGCCTGAATTTACTTCATCGTAGGTTTTTTGCCCTAATTGCTTTAGGGCCACCAGGAGCTCCTTCTTACGTGCTGCCGCCAAATTTTTCGAGGCTTTGCTGACCATTGTCCTTCACTTTTTCGCTCTTTGCGGTTTTTGTGATCCGAGAATTTTTCTTTTCAGCGCTCTCGTCAATAGCGCTATCCCCCGGCTTTGTGAAGATTTCCTCTGACGGAGCCTCCTCGGCTTGGGGGGGACTTTCTGCCAGATCAACTTCGACAGACTCCTCGCCTGCTTCTTCAATCTCCTGACTCTTCAATAGCTGTTTGTAATTGGGGTAAGTCTTGATACCTGCCAGCTCGCTAGAAAAGCGCGCGATAAGCGGGAGGTACTTTCCGTAAATGTTCATCCTCTTCTTCTGGAATTCCATTGACCCCTTGTGCGCGAGAAATGTCGAAAGTTTACGCAGAATATCGCGGCTCGCATTCTTGAGCTCCCTTTCGAGCTCCGGGCGGTCAGCAAGGTACTCTTTGCCTACTGTCTTGTAGGGGACTTTGGTTGAACATACGTGTGTGATAATCGCGAGTGGCGCGTCCTGGGGTATTCTGTAGTGCTTCCAGTCAATTTCCTCGTTTACGACCTTGAATGCGACGTCGTTTGCCTCGTCGTAGAGAAGAGGAATTCGGTTGGCAAAACGAAGTAGTCTAATCCCCTGGGGAATGATTTTACCGCCATATGCTATGCCGACTTCCACTATGAACGGGAAGCCTGAGTACGCCGATGGAGGACGGATTGACATTTCGATGAATTCCGGCTGGAGCTCTTTCATTATCCCGGCTTTCATTATTTCATCACCTAGAGGGGAGAGGCAGGATGCGTCGGGTGGGAGAAATTCGCCGAACTGGTGGAGCGAGTTCACGAACCTTACGACGTCCTCATTTGTTAGGGCTTTGGGCTTCATGCTTTTCTCGAAGCCTGCGAAGGAAAGAAACTTGTTGGCCGTTTTTTCGCCTACCCTGTGAAAGTTGCTTGTCATGAATTTCGTAAGAGTCTGCTCCTGCGAGATTTTTATGAGCCTTCGTAGAGCTTCGACGTCGATGCCGTATGGATGAGGGAGAGTTTCAGTCGGCGGGGCAGGTGTCACGGTAGTGGCGCGTACGTATTTTGATTCGCGTCCCTCGGGATCAACTATCGTAATGTTCGCGTATGGCGTGACTACAGCCGTCTGCTTGAAATAATCTTGTATCTTTTGTGCTGCGCGCAAGTAGTCGCCCATAAGAGTCAAGCGAACTGAGGTGCCAGTTTTTCCACCGGAATCTTCAGTGCTGTGCCGTAATATGATAGGTTTGTTCTCCTGGATGTCAATCAGCATATCCATCGTATGGGTCGTTTTTTCGTCGAAGCATGATGAAATCGTAACTGGCTTGTTAGTGGTTATTTGAGCGTAAAGTATGGCCATTGTCCCACCCATCCCGAACATTCCGCGAGATTGCTTGAGCTTGTACTTCGAACCGTAGAAAACCCGGCCAAAAGCATTTGGCAGATGTTTTGCCTCTATCCCCGGCCCATTGTCTGAAATTGTGATTACATATCGAAGCTGGTCCCCCGTAGAACTGTTCGCTTCCGTTGCGAGCTCTATCTTGCAGACAATTTCGGGGAGGATGGAAGCTTGCTCGCAGGCATCGAGGCTATTTTCGACTAGTTCTCTGACCGAGGTATAAAGTGCACGGGACGGATTGCTAAATCCCGCAAGGTCCCGGTTTCTGTAGAAAAACTCGGACGGAGAAATTTCAGAGTAAGTTACTTTCTGGGTAGTTGCAGCGACCATGACGTAACAGACCTTAAACGATTTCTAATTATCTCTGTACGGCGAAAAAGAAAGATCCTGAACCAAAGTCACCGAAAAATAACAATTTACCATCCCAAAATTTCAAACTGACTAAGAAAAAATTGCGTCAGGGGCAGGGATTCGGCGTCGTTATGTAATAAACCGTTCCCTAAGAATCGATCAATAATCTCTTTCTTCTGGGGGTTTTTGTGATTCCCAAAGCTGTAATCGTTCTAATTTCTGTTTCGATCTGTACTTTTGGAGCATTTGATACGCAGCTTTATGTGTTCCACCCGATGCAAGTTTTATGATCGCTTCTTCTGCAACTTTTGACTTTGGACTTTCCCCGATGATCGATGCGGTGTGCCCGAAAATTGAGACTTCGGTCCCCGAAAGCTGCTCAATCAATTTTCTAGCTTTGCCGTCCGAGCCAATGAGCCTTGATTTTATTCGAGCGAGGGAATTCTCTGATTTCCCGGCGTATTCCCTCAGGTCAATGACTGAAAGAGATTTGTTCTCATCTAGGAGCGCAAATGCCCTGCCCGGAGAGAAGCCTCGAGCGATTGCTGAAACCACTTCTTGAGCCTTGAACGCCTGACCCTCCGATATTGAGTCCGCTCCAAAAGAAATTCTGGCATCTCCAGACTCCCCGTCAATGTCAAGCTTTACCGAGCATCTCTTCTCGATTTCTAACTTTACTGCCCCTTCCTTGCCTACTAGAACGCCGATGCGCTCGAGCGGGACTTTGATAGATTGGAAGGAAATGGGATTATCAGCCATATTATTCGTCAGTGGTTTCAGACAACTTACTTTTCTTGAACTTGAATTTGGACAAAAGAGACAATTCGTCCAGTGTAGTAATGCCTCTCTTTTCGAAAAAGTGATTCAGATTGTAAATGTCCCTTTTCAAAAAATCCCTCGCGAGGGGATGCTGAACGGAAACTGCAGACCCGAAATCAAACAAATAGACTTTCCTGTCAAGCTTGAAGATATTGTATTCCGATAGATCCGCGTGAACTATTTCGGCTTTCGAAAAGAGTATTTTCATTTGCTTGACAACATCAAGGTAGTCACTTTTTGTTACATCTGTTTCCGTTAGCTTTGGTGCAGGGACGCCATTTTCGCCTATGAACTGCATTGTTAAGACATTGCCCTCGTGCATCCCGGGTTTCGGAACTGAAACCCCGGCTTCGTAAGATTGGGTAAGGTTTGTGAACTCTTTTCTTGCCCAGAGCTCGGCTATTCCCCTACTATCCCGGCGGAAATTGGTGAAGCGTGGATCTCCCACAACATACTGAGCACGTCTCTTGAAATCCGAGGATGCTACTAGGTATATCTTCACTGCTACATCCACCCCCTCAGAAGTTACGCCCCAGTAAACCCGGGCTTCCTTGCCGGTGCTGACAACGCCATTGAGCTGGGAGTAAACTCCCTTGTTGGCAATGTCGTACAGAGTCATAAGAGTGCGGCGATCGAATACCTCTTCGAATACACTACGCTCTTCTTCGTTCTTCAGAATCACTCGGTCACGCTTGTCTATCCTCTCCGCTTGTCTTCTCGCATTAGCATAAGCGTCAGCTTCTTGTCTAGTGTCCGCTTCTTCTCTCTCCTGGAGATGTTTTCTCAAAACTCCTGCCTCTTTCGAAATTTGCTTAGCGCTGGCAAGCTGACTTCTTGAAGTGTTCAGTCGAGAAGCCCGGGAGAAATAGCTCAATGAGTAAATTTATAGATCATAAGGAACGAAATATTTCCGACTTGCTTAACCGCTAGAGGCGTAGCCAAATTTGCCGATAAGACCTTTTCCACAATTCTTGATCCTGCCAGATTTACAATGGTCGATTCTTTGACTAGACCTATTGCGTCGTTTTCGTCGACTTTATCCGCTCCAAAATATTCCCGAGAAATCTGAATATCGACCTCACCGCCTTTGACCGTAGTGCCAAGCAACTCTTCGTCGCAAATATTTACCAGCACGGCATCGTGCCACTTTATCTTTCTTGCGATGTACTGCTTTTCCGCTTCCAAAGCTGATTTTCCCATTTAGTTCGGTAATTGTTGTTTTACAATTCCGCGTTCTTTCGTATATGGCTATCTGGGAAATGTCCGCAGGTCGGAAGAAAACTGCGTGAGATAATCTTGCGGCTTAAATAATCCGGTTCTTACAAGTTGCAAACATTGCCAAAGTCCTCCAGGGGCCCGGTATCCAGAGAGTCAAATTCGGGACTTCGAATTGGCTTAATACTTGGAACTGGCTTGTATAATCTCTATGCTCGAAACATTCTGAAAAAGGAAACGATCGAAACGGATTACGGATCCGCGGAACTCTCGGAAGTTGCATTTGACTCTAGGGGTAGGAACGCAACAATCTATCTGCTGTTGCGGCACGGTGCGACGCACTCCCTGCCGCCACATCTCATAAACTACAGAGCAAACCTTGCAGCCTTTGTAGCTAAGAAAACTGATCTCATTATCGCGACATCTTCAGTCGGAGCGATTGATCCAAAAATACCAGTTGGCAGTTACGTCGTAATAGATCAGTTCATCGACCAGACGACTCGAAGAGCAGCAACTATGTTTGGCACCGTCGGCGAGTGCTTTACGCACACAGATATGACCAACCCATATTCAAAGAGGATTAGGAAGGTATTGATATCTAGCTTGAATAGAAACAAAGTCAAGAACGTAATTACTCGCGGTACTTACGTTTGTACTGAGGGTCCGAGATTTGAAACACCTGCTGAAATCGCCATGTACAGAAAGTTCGGCGGTGATGTTGTAGGCATGACCGGAGTCCCCGAAGTAGTACTCGCAAACGAACTCGGAATTCCATACGCCACTCTATGCTTTGTGACAAACAGGGCAGCCGGGATGCAGGACAAGATTTCAAACGAAGAAGTGTTACTTGCGATGAAAAATCACGAAGGCCGAATCAAAACCATTATTGACAACGCGATGGAAGAGCTGATAACTTCCAATTGACAGCAAAAGTAAATTCGTGCTACGTCCCCGCGGAAAAACGTAGATCGACGCTCATCGAAGATGCTGCTGTTATTATCGCGGCCGAAGGTCCTAGAAAGAATACCAGTCTCCTGATTTCAGAGACTGGCAATATCGAGGCAATTGGTCCGAAATCTGAAATCAAGGAAAAGTTTGATGCCGCCGAGATTGCATTAAGCGCGAGAAAGCTCCTTGTCATGCCTGGCTTTGTTAACAACCATTCGCATATCGCGATGACTTTGCTGAGAGGCCTCGCTGAAGATCTGCCCCTACTCAGCTGGCTCAGAGACAAAATCTGGCCTTTGGAGGCGAATTTGAAGCCTTGGCAGATCGAGGTAGGTGCGGCGGTTGGTGCTGCGGAGTGTTTGCTTAGCGGCACGACTAATGTTAACTCGAATTATTTCTTCGATCCATCCGGTAGCGAGGCTTCAGCTGCCTTCAATGTGGGAATCAGAGGAACGTTTTCACATGGAGTTTTTGATTGGACTGCGGAGCAAGCGCTCAAACTGACGAAAGAATTTGTTGAGACGTGGCACGGGAAAGATAGAGGAAGAATCAGAATCGCTACGGGCGCTCATTCTCCCTACAGTTGTTCGCCGTCACTTTTGAAGGAGCTTGAAGCCCTGCGCTATGAGTTGAATGAAAAACATGGAGGAATCTATCGCATCTTAAGTACCATTCACGTCGCCGAGGCAACGACTGAAGCGAATGAGATTCAGGAGAAGTACAAGGTTTCAGCGCGTAATGGTATTGCTGCATATTTGGATTCACTTGGGGTGCTTACAAGAGACACGATCGCCGCTCACGCAATCCATCTTCTTGACGACGATTTTGCAGCATTCAAAAGGACGGGGGCGTCGATAGCTTCATGCCCGGTGTCCAATCTAAAGGTCGGAATGGGTGTTGCTAATCTGCCCCGAGATATAGCTGAGGGGATTACGGTCAGCCTAGGGACTGACGGACCTGCTTCAAACAACACACTCGATATGCTTGAAACGGTGAAGTTCGCCTCGCTATTGCAGAAAGGAATCCAAGGCGATACGACGGCTCTGGGCGCGAAAACCGCATTCGATCTTGCGACAGCGGGAGGAGCTCGTTCACTTCACCTTCCCGATACAGGTCGACTCGCTCCTGGCATGAAAGCAGATCTTGTTGTACTAGACCTTGCCACAATATCTGCCACGCCTTTCCACGATCCATATAATCACGTAGTTTTTGCAGCAAGAAGTGGGGATGTCCGCGACGTTTTTGTTGACGGACGACTGCTCGTAGAAAATCGGAAATTGAAAACCATCAACATGGAAAATTTGGTTGGCGCAGTAGACGAAGCAATATCCGAGCTGAGGGCATCTTCGCCGACTCTTGCCTAGACTCTTCGAGCCATCCCACGCAATGCCAAACTCCGAACTCATTGAACGAGGTAGAAAATCGTTCGAGTGGGCAAAGCAAAACATGCCTGGCCTTCGCCTAGCCGCTCAACACGTTCTGAAGAAGAGAGGAAAGCCCTTCGAGGGGATGACCTTGGGGGCATCATTGCACATTTCGAAGGAGACCGCTGTTTTGCTTACCTATCTCAAGTCTCTAGGGCTCGACATTCATCTAGCCGCGGCAAACCCCCTATCAAGTCAGGATGAGATTGTTGCTTTTCTGAAATCTGAAGAGATTGATGTTAGGGCAAGACGCGGGGAATCAAGTAAGGAATACAAAAGAGCGATTACTGAGATAGTACTTTCCGATCCGGATCTCATAGTCGACGACGGAGGAGAACTGCATGTCGCGTACGCAAAGTCTGATGCAAATAGTTGTATGGGAGGAACGGATGAGACGACCTCAGGGACTGCACGATTGATTGCTTTGGAAAGGGATCACCTGTTGAAATATCCGGTCATTACTGTAAACGAAGCGAGAACGAAGTACCTCCTGGACAACCGGTATGGGACGGGGCAG
>JASHSF010000142.1 GCA_030036955.1 Nitrososphaerales archaeon | reverse complement strand
CAGCGCACAATAGATCCGACAGTGGATCCGCTAGTGCTTCTGACCGAGACGGTGAAACGTGAACAGTGCGACGTTGGATTCGCATTCGATTGCGACGCGGATCGCCTTGTAATCGTCGATGCAGAAGGACACAAATTGTCCGGCGACGCGACTCTCTTGATTTGCCTACGTTACTTCATCGAGAACTCCCGAAACAGATCGGTAGCAATCAGCGTTGACACGACTCTAGCGGCTGAATCGCTAATACGAGAAAATAACGGAACGGTAAACTACTCCAAGGTTGGCGAGGCTAATGTGTTGAGAAAGATTATCGAAAACAACTGTGGGGCTGGCGGAGAAGGTAGCTCGGGCGGTTACATTGATCCGTCCTTTGTAATGTGCCGTGACGGCGTTTATGGTTCTACTCTAATTGCTAGAATGCTCAAGTCCGAGGGATCCCTGAAATCGATAATGTCTTCCTTCAAACAGTACTTCCAGAAACGGGTGACTCTGGAAATCAAGAGAACGATTGCGCCGCAGGTGATTGATAGCTTGTCCGAAATGGGTGGAGAAATTGAGCGAATTGACGGTCTCAAGATAAGGCTGGATGAGAAATCATGGGTTCTGATCAGGCCCTCGAATACCGAAAACGTGCTTCGGCTTTCCGTCGAAGCCGATTCAGAATTTAGAGCAGAGCAGATCGTGGAAGATTATACTATAAAAATCAAAGAAATAGAGCAAACCATAGCCGCTAGGCTTAGCGGCTGAATGCACTCCCTAATTGCTTCATCGTGAAAGGATCGAAAATTTTGTTGAAGAGTTCTTCCTTGGACGAAAGACAAACGATCGACCTCACCTGGAAGATTCTGAGAGATGATGGTCGAGGCAGGGATCCTTTTTCAGACGATGTAAGTTGGCTCAAGAATAGAAACAAAAGGCTCGTGGTTTTCAAGTCAGACATGCTCGTTTCGAGCACTGACTCGCCTAGCTCGATGACACCTGAACAAATCGGCGCCAAGGCAATCGTGTCATGCGTTAGCGATTTTGCAGCAAAAGGTGTGAAGCCGTTGGCTTGTTCGTTATCCATCGCCTTGCCACGGGGAAGATCTAACAAAGAGTTCGTTTCCCGCATGGCAAAAGGATTTGGCCTCGCCGAGAAAAAGTACGGTGTAAGAATAGCCGGAGGAGACACAGGTGAATCTAGATCGGAAATTGTTATTGACTGCGCGATGTTGGGGTTTGCAGATAGGATCATCGAGCGTCGGGGAGCAAAGGTCGGCGATCTTCTGGGCACCACCGGCAGGTTCGGACTCGAGAGCTCGGGGCTCAGCTTACTCTTATCTAAAGGAAAAAGAAAAGTCTCTTCGAAAACGTTCAAATCACGAGCAATAAAGAGCGTTTTGGAGCCTGAAGCAAGATTAGTTCAAGGCCTTAGGATCTGTCGCTACACTTCAAGCTCGATCGACTCGTCAGATGGTTTGGCCTTATCCCTATACTATCTTGCGGAAGCGAGCGGATTAGATCTGAAAGTTGATCGCATTCCAATAGCTCCGGGTGTTGAGCAGTTCGCTCTACAGAACTCGCTCAGCGCTGAAGATCTTGCGCTGTTTGGGGGCGAGGAGTACGAGCTTGTGTTCACGTTTCCTAGAAAGTACGAAAAAGAAATGAAAAAGTTGGGTACGATCGTGATTGGAACTGTTCTCGCGCGAGCTTCCGGAAAACACTCTCTTGTTTACCTAGGTTCAAGGGTGCTTCCGCGAGTCGGCTACGTTCACAACCAGGTCCCTAGGATTCGATAGCGCCCTTTACGAGGTCCTGATATCTATTGTACATCTTGTCAAGCTTTGACTCATCATCGGATTCCGCGTAAACTCTGATGAGGGGCTCTGTTCCGCTCGGCCGGAGCAGTATCCAGGTGTGCTCGTCGAGCCATATTTTCAGTCCATCAGTTCTGTCGATCCTTCCCTCCCTGCTTTCGCTCTCGAGCTTCGTCATCACCTCTTTCTTCTTGTCATTAGGGCATTCGAACTTTGCTTTCATTTGAAAGAATTGGGGCAGAGCGCCTATCGCCTTTGAAAAACTAACACCGCGAGCTGCAAGGACGTTGAGAACCAGAGCCGTCGTCATTGCTCCGTCCCTCACAGGTATGTGGGGGCCGTAAAAGAAACCGCCATTTTCTTCTAGCCCTAAAGGAGCATTGCGGTTCACCATCGCGCGAGACACGTCGACGCTTCCCACTGTTGTCCATATTACTTCGGCGTTCTTTTTCTCTGCAATTATCCCCACCAGCTGCGAAGTGCTGACTGTGGTCGCCACCGGGCCACCTTTGTGTTTGTCAAGTAGAAAATCAACGAGTAATGAACCAGTCCTGTCGCCCCAGTATATTTCTCCGTTCTCGTCGCAGAACAGGCTCCTGTCTCCGTCGCCGTCATAGGCAACTCCGAAAGCTGCGTGGTATGCCTTGACGGCATCGGACATCCCCTTTAAATTGGCAGGCGTTGGTTCCGGGCCTCTCCCGGGAAAGTTGCCATCAGGCTGACCGTTGATGGTGATGACTTTGCATCCGAGCCGCTCGCAAAGGTAGGGTGCTGCAACCGCTTGCGCTCCGTTGCCGACGTCCAGCACGACCGTTGCTTTCATTTCGGAGATTTTCATTGCGTCAACCTGGGACATTATGCCGCGGATGTAATTTTCAACCACGCGAGTTTCTTTTCCAGCTCGCCCCACGCTTTTCCAATCCGCCTTTCTGTACTTCTTGCCGAAATACACCTGTTCAATCTCCCGCTCCGTCTCACGGGCAATCTCCACGCCGTCGCTCCCGACGACTTTCATTCCGTTGTACTGCGGCGGATTGTGCGACGCTGTAACAATGATTCCTGCACCGTAACCAAGCGTCCTGACCGCAAACTGGTGCGCCGGAGTCGGTGCGAGGCCAGCTTCCTGGACTTCGGAACCAGCAGCCATTACTCCGGAAAGCACTGCTTTCGAAAGCGTCGGGCTTGAATTTCTGACATCGTTACCGACGAGCAAGGGCTTTGGACCTAGAAAATACGAACCGATCGACTGCGCCATCTCGGTTACAAATTCCAGGCTCAGATCTTTTCCGGGAATGCCTCGAATTCCGTTCGTCCCGAATAACTTGCGGTATGATTCGAGAGTCAATGTGCTTCTCTCAGATGAAGGGCGATTTCGTCTTCTTAAATGAAGCTGAATAGAAATACGTCGTGAAGTTGCAGCTGTTTCGAGCTAGCTACTTTGAACTTCAAGGGGCGCGTTAGTTTGGTTTATTTTCATTGCTCGCTTGTAACCATCGTAAGCTAGGGCGATGGGAATGAGCAAAATCAACAGGGAGAGATAGTTGGCCGTCGTTACCATCGGCCCAGTCGCCGAGCTCGTCGGCGCTCCGAAGAAAAGAACTTCGAGTATTGTGGGAATGAACAAACCGAGGAAAACAGCGAGAAAGCACAGTATTCCAAAATTCACCTGCCCCTGGTCAACTCCGATCCCGTTGTAGATGTAGCCAAACCCCGGGAAGAAAAAGTTCAGCGCCGCCGACACGAAGGGAGATTTCATCGGTCGAACAATATTCGGGGGAAGGAACTGGTCTTGCATCATCGGAGCGGATGAGTACGACTGAGGTTGTGGCGCAGCGGGAAAAGGTGGAGGAGAAGATGCGTTCTGCGGAGGTTGAGGGGGAGTCGCGGCTTGTGAACTGACAGTGGGAGCAACTGATGCCTCTGGAGCTGCAGTTTGGGTTGATGTGTTTTGGACTACGCCGCAAGTCGGACAGCTCGGCGCCTCATCGTTTAGAGCTCGGTGACAGTTTGTGCAAAAATGCATAGCTTCAACCAATTCAATTTTGGGCAGAATTCGCTTTTGTAATTTTCTACCACAAACAAGGCAAATTTGAAAGCCGACTCTCTAGCCCCAGAACCAACCTTTGTC
>JASHSF010000018.1 GCA_030036955.1 Nitrososphaerales archaeon | reverse complement strand
GGACTGACTCTAGAATTATCGAAAACTGGTTATGTAATCGAAGTCGAAACTAACGGAACGATTCTTCCAACCGAGGATTTTGCAAGATCCGTAATGCAGTGGAATGTTTCCCCGAAGCTCGCAAATTCTGATAATCCACTTGGGCAGAGAGAAATTCGGGAGTGCTACCAATTCTTTTCGAATCTTTCTAACGCCTTTTTGAAGTACGTCGTAGAAAATCAAAGCGACCTGAGCGAAATCCAGTCGCTCGTCGAAAAATACAATCTCCCGCGCGAGCGCGTGATCCTCATGCCCGAAGCTAGAACGGAAGAATCGCTTAAGGAGAAAAGCGCGTGGCTCGTGGAAAAGTGCAAAAAAGAGGGATTTCGCTTTTCAACTAGGCTCCAGATAGCACTTTACGGAAATCAAAGAGCTATTTAGCTCGGCGTTTCAGTTTTTAAAATCGCTCGAGGATTCTCCCCAACATCATGAAGGCATTCGTAACGCGAACACTTCCGAGCGAATCCATTGAAAGACTCAAAGCTCAGTGCGAAACAGAAGTGTGGGAAGACGGGCTGCCTCCGCCGCGGGAAGTACTCCTCGAAAAAATAAAAGACGTTGACGCACTTCTTTGTCTCTTAACCGACAAAATAGATTCGGAACTTATCGCCAGCTCAAAGAACCTCAAAGTTATCAGCAACATGGCGGTTGGTTTCGACAACATCGACCTCGATGCTGCGACAAAGCACGGTATCCCCGTTAGCTACACGCCCGGCGTCCTAACTGAAACCACGGCCGATTTCGCGTTCGCCCTTATGATGGCAGTCTCAAGGCGCGTAGTCGAAGCAGACAAATTCGTCAGAGTTGGAAAGTGGGAGACGTGGGGACCAATGCTCCTTCTCGGGCAGGACTTGCACGGATCCGCCCTTGGAATCATCGGGCTCGGCAGAATAGGCGCGGCCGTAGCGCGGCGAGCTACTGGCTTTCAGATGAAAGTGTGCTACTACGACCTCGTCAGGCAGCTCGATCTCGAAAGAGGGCTGGGGCTTGAGTACGTTCCCTTCGAGAGGCTTCTTGCTACGTCGGATTTCATCTCGATTCACACTAACCTTTCCAAAGAAACTTTCCACCTCATAAGCACGAAAGAGTTTGAGCAGATGAAAAGTAACTGTGTTCTCGTAAACACGTCGAGAGGTCCAATCGTTGACAATATGGCGCTCTACGACGCGCTCAAGGAAAACAAAATTTTTGGGGCAGGACTGGACGTCACGGAGCCGGAACCGCTTCCAGCTGATCATCCGCTCCTAAAATTAGAAAATGTAATTATTGCGCCTCACATCGCGAGCGCGTCAATCTCCACTCGAACCCAGATGGCGGACACTGCCGTAGACGCCATTCTCGCAGTCCTTTCGGGCAAGCCACCGCAGCACTTGGTGAACCCTTCAGTTCTAAAGAAAGAAGATTAGCCGCTTGCACACCTGCACCCCCTTGCGTTTTTAAACAAAAATCTCTAGTCTCCTCTCGTTTCTTTTTGATCGAGCAGGAAAGCGGGCGTTCGAAGCTATTCGTTCTGCTTTCTGCCAACGTCGCAGTTGCAATCCTTCAGTTCAACATAGCGTCAATATATTCCCTGATGGCACAGGAATTCGCAACCGGGGTTTCAGGTCTCGGGCTTGCAAGTTCTGTATTTTTTCTCGGAATCGGAATCTCGGAAATTCCAGGCGGAATCCTGGGCACGAGAATCGGTCCGAGGAACGCGGTCCTCACTGGCATGGTTCTCAGCTCCACATCCATAATTTTCAGCTCCATTCTGTACAATTTTTCTTTGATTATTGTTGCAAGATTCTTTACCGGGATCGGCGTAGGCGCCGCTTTCCCACCGCTCGTCATCTTGCTCACTTCAATTTACAGGAAAGGTTCAGAAGCGCAGGCAATCGGCGCGCTTTCCCTATCGTTCAATCTCGGCGGGGTCGTTGGGCTGTTCGGTTGGGCAGTACTCGGAGAGCTCCTAGGCTGGAGGTATTCCGTGTTCATCAGCGGTCTGCTCGTCGCCGTCTTCGGCATTCTGATTTACAAGAACTTTCCAAAGACGGAAAGCAACTTTGAATCTAAAAAACTAAATTTTTCAGATTTGAGAGCCGCCCTCTTTGACAGAAGTCTAACCTTAGTGACGATCCTTCTGGTTGGAATTGGAGCCGCTGGTGCTTTAAACTGGAATTTCGAAGTGTACTTCCTTGAAACAACGCTGAAGCTCTCTCCCGGGCTTGCGGGGTTAATCGGAGGTGTGGGCCCGCTTTTTGCAATCTCCGCTCCATTTGTCGGCAGAGTTTACGACAGGCGCGGAAGAGCGAAAGTTTGGCTTTTTGCATCCGCGCTTCTTCTTACGGTAGGCGTTGCGATTACGGCGCTTGACACGATCGTCGCTGCAATACTTGCTTCGATTTTCGTCGGGATTGGCACAAGCATTGGGTACACGATTGGTCTCACCATCGCGAAGGAAGCGGGAAGGGCCTTGAGAAAAGAATACGAATCAATTGCAGTCGGCTGGGCGGACAGCATTTCGCTCCTGGGCGGTTTCTTCTCGCCCATTGTTTTCTCATTCGTCGTTCTTGAGAAAGGCTATTCCATTGGTTGGATCTCTGGCGGATTTTTCGCTCTAATCCTTGCGGTCCCTTTTCTGGTGCGTAAGAGATGAGCGGGCGTTTCGGCCATTGTTCAAAAAAGTCTTAGATACCCAGCTCTCGCTGAAAGTATTCCTTGGAACTAAGAATTACTGACCTAAAAGCTGCGACGGTGATCGGAAACTACTACTGGACCTACACCAAGGTCTATGCCGGAGAAGAGTACGGTATCGGCGAAGGTTACGTCGCGCCCCAGCTCGAGAACGTAATCTTGGAACTTTCTCCGCTCGTGATCGGTGAGAATGCTTTTGACCTCAACAAGATTCTCGATAAGCTAAGATGGGCGGCGATTCCTTCCGGGCAATCAGGAATCACATACCACGCGATTTCTGCAATTGAAATCGCCATCCTCGACTTGGTTGGAAAACATCTGAACGTTCCCGTTTACACTTTGCTTGGGGGGAAGCTGCGGGATAGAGTGCGGATCTATGTAGACACGCATGGCGGCAAGGCTTTGCATGCGCGGGACAGAGCGCTTAGGCCAACCACAACTAAATGGATGCGCGAGCTGAACAGCGGCGAGGAAAGCGAATCCAGGGATCCAATGTTCGGTCGGTCTGCGTCGTTTCAAGCATATTCAGATGAGCATTCGCCAGAAGCGTATTCATCTAGAGCCAAATTGATGAAGGATGAAGGGTACACTGCGATAAAGTTCGACCTCGACGTTCCGACGCCGTATTCAACTGCTCAAAGCCAGAAAAGCGGATCGCTCAGCAATCAAGAAGTTGGTTTTCTTTCCAGTCTTGTAGCATCTGTCAGAGAGTCAGTTGGCTATCAAACGGATATCCTGTTCGATCTTCACTGGAAGTTTGATCTTAACTCCTCGATTCGCCTTCTAAACGCGGTGGAGCCGCACGGAGTGATGTGGATGGAGGATCCAGTCCCTCCTGAAAATCCAATGGTTCTAAAAAGGCTCGTAAGATCGACTAGAGTTCCGATTGCGTCAGGAGAGAATCTCTACACCAGAT
Organism: Nitrososphaerales archaeon; assembly: GCA_030036955.1. GTDB lineage: Archaea > Thermoproteota > Nitrososphaeria > Nitrososphaerales > CADDZS01 > JASHOD01. The sequence goes on along the minus strand of JASHSF010000018.1, from coordinate 1,416 downwards.
ACGGACTATCTCGGTTGCTGGAAACAGGAATACCCATCATCACTCCTGATTCTATCAAAGCTGGAGGATTGACAGAAATGAAATTCGTCTCCCAGATGGCAGCGATGAATGAAGTCGTTGTTTCTCCGCACAACGTTAGCAGTCCAATAGGGACGATGGCCCAAGCTCATCTAGTTTCTGCAATAACAAATTTCGGGGTGCTCGAATTTCACGGTAGTGACGTCCCGATATGGAATAAGCTTGCCAAGAAAGGAAAGATCATCGAAAAAGGCTACATTGAGATGACTGACGAACCCGGTTTGGGGGTAGATCTCGATGAATCGGTTGCTAGAAAATATGCACTAGACGAACGATTCGCCCTTTAATGGAGTCACATCTCCTCAATTCAAGTGTAAATTGGAATCGCGTATTTTCATCCTTGCCCTCAGCGGTCTCGCCCATAGTCGTCTCAGGTTCACTCGGTACTAGCACAGCTTTGGCGATCTTGAAGCATAGAAGAAAGAATGCCATCGCCACGAGTGCAATGAAACAATCAAAGAAGAACAAGTGAACGTCCGCGTTCGTTGTGTTTACGACTATAGAGAGCGACGCGAACATTATGACTCCAAGTATCGCGATTGCTGCGTACAGAGTCTTCTCGAAGCGGCTAATCGGCATCCCAATAGTACAATGCTCGAAGCTATAGTATTTGGGTTTTCCAAAGTGAGCAGTGAATCAATCTCTGGTAAACCGTTCGAACTCTCCCCAGTCCACAGTTGTGATCAAATCGTCGAGGCTTTCTCTTCTGCGCATTGGGAAAATATTTCCATCGATAATGCCAATCTCGGGACCCCTTGGGCGCATCAAGTAGTTTGAAGAAAGCGAGTACCCGTAGGCTCCCACATCGTGAATGGCAATCAAGCTCCCCTGTTTAGCGTATAATTCTGCACCGTGGAGAAACACGTCTCCACTTTCGCAGATGGGGCCGACTAGATCAGCTACAATTTTTTCATTCGGCCCACCGCAGCTTGTTACAGGGTGCTCCGCCCCGTAGAGCACCGTTCTCATCATGTCGTTAAACCCGGCGTTGAGCCCGACGAATGTTCTTCCTGCCGTATGCTTCACTTCGACGACGCGAGCCAAGAGCACGGTGCTGTTTGCGACGAGATATCTACCGGTTTCCATGAATATTTGATCCGGTAGTGTATCCGAATTCTTTACAATTTCTTTAACCAGAGGACCAAAGTCAAATTGCTCCGCGCCCGCCATCGCGTACCCTCCGCCAATGTCAAGATAGCCAAGTGACTTTAGATCCTTGACAGAAGCAGCAATTTTGGCAAGCGCGTGTACGAATGGCTCTGCGTTGGTTATCCCCGATCCAATATGATAGTGAATGCCCTCCAAAACCATTTTATTTTTGCCAAACTCTTTTTTCGA
>JASHSF010000141.1 GCA_030036955.1 Nitrososphaerales archaeon | reverse complement strand
GAATTAAGGGAATCATTGATGTTCCAGTCCACAACAACCGCAACCTCCCTAAGCCTTTCCAGCCTATTTTCTCTCTTCAAGCGTAGCACACGCTCTGCGAGCTCAAAGTCTACATCGTCCTTCTTTTGCTCAGTTGTCTTCTTTTCAATTTCAATCGGAGAAGGAGATATCACGAGAACCCGGTATCCCCTTGCCGCAACGTCGAGTATTGCGTCGAAAGCCCTTTCGTCCACGAGCGGGCTGATCACTATTATCTGTACCATCACCGAGAAAAACAGCGATAGGTACTGACCCAGCGCCTGGATATCCCAGATATCGGCTGGCTCTGTCATGGAGAGAGCTACGAGTACCCGATCGAGCTGTCGCTTTCCAAAGCCCGGAAAAACCTTCTCGAGAGATGAGCCGAGAACAACCATGCCGACCCTGTTTCTGTCTCGCAGAAGTCTGTGAGCAATGATAGCCGTTGCCCTAATGGAATGCGTCAAAGCCGATTCCGGGGGCTTACCAATCTCGGAGATAGTTCTAGCGTCAAGTGCGATCACCGTATCGCCTCCAAGCTCGCTTGTTTGCTGATTGGTGTAGAGGCGATCTTCGCTCTTGGACGAAGCCTTCCAGTTGATCATCTTGACTGCGTCTCCAGGTGAGTAATCCCTTAGATTGTAGTACTCCATTCCGGTGCCAGGCTTTTTGGCAAGTATTTCGCCGGGCCAGTTCTTCGTCCTCTTTGGTCTGATTCTTATTTTCGGTATGTATGCAATTTTGGGGACCACGCGAAGATCACTTCGAGAATCAAAAGTTGCTCGTTCGACGGCTGTCCCCTGAAGATCGCTACAAATGACCGTAATAGGTCCGATTTCATATTCTCCGTACACAATCGGCTTTGCCGCATAAGAAAAGGAGAACTTTCCACCCTTCTCGAGTCCAATAATATGGCGATTTGAGCCTGTAATTACTTCGAGCTCTTTCGGCAACGAATCTATCACGTCCACAAAACCAACCGCAGATCCTTCGTTAACAATGTCAACCGTGACCTGAACGTTTTCTTCCTCGTAAATAGTGCTCCTTTCCAGGTGCCTGGTAACGGACAACGTCGGTTTCGCTTGATCGGAGTACAGAACCGAGAGAACCAAGTAAACAACTATAGGCACAGATGCAAGAGCCAAAGACGGCTCCCTTGTGACCACGCTGAAGACAAGAGCCGCCACTGCAACGCCAAGCAAAACCGCACTCTTTCTGCTGAGCACTTTCATTCCACTTTGGGTACGGGTAATTCGGCTAAAATATCTTGAATTATTCCATCGGTCGCCTTTCTTCCCTTGAGCCACTGCTCGGGTTTTAGTATTAGCCTGTGCGATAGAGCGGGAACAGCGACAGCTTTTACGTCGTCGGGAAGAACGTATTTCCTTTGATAGAGCCATGCTCTTGCTCTCGACAGCTTCACGAGTGCGAGCGAGCCTCTTGGACTCGAACCAACTTCGACGTCCCTGTGCTGGCGCGTCTGGCGGACTGCTTCGGCGATGTACCGCAGAACGGCGGCATCAATGTGGATATCTTCGATCTCTCTTTGAGTCTCGAGGAGCTGCTGGGGAGTCGCGACTTTTGCAGGGGTTAGATCGTCCGTTCTTCTTTCAATCCTGTTTTCCAAAATCTTGACCTCCTCTTCAACGCTAGGGTACCCGACTTCGAGTTTCATGATGAAGCGATCGAGTTGAGCTTCCGGAAGAGGGTAGGTACCTTCGTATTCTATGGGGTTCTGCGTCGCGAGCACTATGAATGGATCATCGAGCTTCAAGGTTTCGTTTTCAATTGTCACCTGCTTTTCCTGCATTGCCTCAAGGAGCGCGGATTGAGTTCTCGGAGGCGCCCTATTGATCTCGTCGGCCAGCAATATGTTCGTGAAAATCGGCCCGCGGCGAAGCTCAAATTGCGAGGTGGATCTGTTGAGTATGAACGTCCCCGTAATGTCGGCGGGAAGAAGATCAGGCGTAAACTGAACACGCTTGAAAACGCATCCGGTTGCGATCGCAAACGACCTTGCCATGAGCGTCTTTGCAAGACCCGGATAATCCTCGAATAGCACGTGCCCGTTTGATAAAATCGCGAGAAAAACATTCTCGAGCACGCTACTCTTCCCGACGATAATTGTGGAAAGTTCCTCCATAATCTTCTGCGGCAGACTTGCTTGCAATGCTCAAGCCTCCAGCAGTTTCAAAGTGCTGTCCAATTTCTGAAGATACTCTTCTCGATTCAATTTCTTCCCTGGTGGCTCGAGGACATCTATTAGGTCTTCGTGGTCATTTGATTTCAAAATGTTCTCTATGGCTTCCTTTCCGCTCTGGCTCGAGACCCAGCTTTCGGGGAATCGTCCGTGTCCAACAAACTTGCCCAGGAACGCTTCCCTCAGTATCTTGGCTGCTTCCTCCTGAGAGTAGCGGCTGCCGCGGGAAGCGCTCTTTACGTTGGATTTCATGCTGGCGAGGCTGTCCCGCAGTTTTGGGTAGGAATCATCTGCGGTCGTTTTTGGCGCAGGAGAGATAGAATCTCCCCACAACTTTCTAAGCACTATCACGGCCGAAATTACGAGCAAGAAGGAGATTATTGCAAATGCCCTAGAGGCTGGCACGTCGATTGAAACAATGACCGAGGAGGCAAAAACTCCTATCAACAGTGCGAAAAAACTCTTGTTGCGAATCCGTCGAACAGCAGAAATCATACTCGTGGCATCACCTTTGTTCGACGACGTCCGGTCTTTGCAAAGCGTCTAGTTCGGAGCTCATTTTTTCCAAACAGCGTTGTGCTGTGCCAACGTCATTTGGTGTCAGCGACTCTTTGCCGTACCTCGCACTTTCGAAAAGGAGCGTGAGCTGATGGAGATTATCGGAAGAGATGGGCACGCGATCGAGCACTACTGCTTCGAGTTCCCTCGGGGTCAGGCTTGCTCTTTGAGGCACTCCGACGCTTTTCAAAAGTCCCAAAAGAGACTTGTAGCATTGAATGATCGCGCGGTTGTGATCTGAACCATGTCGCAGAGAATACGCAGTCTGATCGAATATATTTTTGAATTCGTTGATTTCCTCTCCTCTAGCGACGGGTTTCGGAACAAACCTCATAGATTTAGGAGATCTTCGCTTTCCTTTTTTGAGAAAGAGAATAACCGAAGCCAGCACTGCGCCCCCGATAATTGCAAACTCTGCGAGATATTGAAGGCCAGCAGCCGAGGTGCTCGGAGAGGATTGCGCATTCGCAAAGTACGGCGCCGCGTAGTCTGTCACCAGTATGAAAGTCCCGAAAATCAGAACAACGATTCCAATTCCAAGAAGAGTGGAAAGCCTGTTTTTGCTCTGTTCAAATCCTCTCGCGTTTGCCCTAAGATATAGGAAGAGGATGGTTGCAACAACTACTACGACTCCGATGTAAAAATACAGATAAAAGTCTCCGCCCCCGCTCAACTGGAAGGGTGCCTGATTCGCACGGTAAACCGGAGGTGCTGTTGCAGATGAAGTCGCGCTTTGAGCACCACCGAGGCCGAGATTTTCATTTCTCAAATTTGCGATGTTTGCCGATAGAGTCGCGACGAGGAATGGAAAAATCATGAGAAGAGCGAACAAAACAATCTTCGTGTTAGAGATCTTCGAACTCCGCCGTTCGATTTTCTCTTGAACTGTGGAGGTGCCCACAATCTACTAGCCCGAAAGTCCGCTATTTGACCATTCGTGAATGTCTTGAGAGTACGGGCCGTAACTATGCATTTTCTATGGCTTTTTCGTCATAAACTTAAATTAATGCCAACCTGATTTTGGAACTGATGGAGTTAGCGACTCTTCGCAAAAGAGGAATCGTTGCTGCCATTGTGACAATTTTCGTACTGTCCATATTTGCTGCAGTCCCCCTCGCCCTCACTCGAGCCAATGCCCAGACAACAACTTCAACTTCTTCTGGCAGGGATTATATCAACATCGGAGATCTTGAGTACAGCAGCAGCATCGCCGTTTCCTCGTTCAACTGGTTTTCGCCGATCGAGGATTATGATCTTACCGAACTTTTGTATGTTGGACTCTTCACCATCGCGTTTCCACCAGAGCCACTCGTAGTCCCGGTCCTCGCACAGGGCTATTCGGTTAGCGCAAACGGAACTCAGTCTGTGATTAACCTCCGCCCGGATTTGAAATGGAGCGACGGCTCTCCGCTCAACTCAACTGATTTGTGGTACACGATGTGGCTTCTTAATCAGACGGATCATATACCGCCTCCTTCGTCTATTACGATACTCAATTCTACTGCGGTGCAGGTAACCTTCCCTACCCCAGAATATCAGTTCGTTCAGACGCAACTTGCTTCATTTGATGTTGTGGTAGTGCCCTACGAAATATTTGGCAAACTTCCTGTATCTGAAATAGATTGCACATCCACAAATTTGACTTGCTACAGCAACTTCAACGATATCGTGGCCGATGGCCCGTACACTCTGTCGAACTACACGATTGGGGAGACTCCGATCGCGCTGACTGCAAATCCCTACTACTTTGAAGGACCGCCACATTTGAAAAATGTGTATGTCTATCTTTATCCCTCTGAGGAATCCTACGTCGCCGCGTACAAATCAGATCAGCTCGATGCGTTTTGGTCGTACGGGGCGTACATAGATATTGCCCCTGTTGTCGGCTTCATTGACCACACGCTAATACAATCCATCCCTGCCCTAACTTACGCCGTACTTTTTAACGCCTTTGGTAAAAATTACCCCTTCACTGATCCATCCTTCAGGCTCGCCCTAGCTTACGCTACGAATATCACGCAAATTAATTCGCTCGAAAACGGACCCTACGCGAACACGAGTTCTTCGACCGAGGACTCTTTGATCCCGACAGATAACGAGGAATTGGGCTTGCCTCCTTCGGGACCGATTGGTTACACGTACAATGTCACTGAGGCTGAGAACATATTGACTTCCAATGGATTCAAGCTCAGCGGGGGCAAATTGTATTTCTCAAACGGCACGGCAGTATCGCTTCAGCTCGCCTACGAAAGTGCGAATCCGGTTTCCCCCGACGTTGCTCAGCTCCTCGCCACCGACTGGACCCAAATAGGAATAAAAGTTACCCCGAAGGCGGAGGCTGATTCGACCATTCAGTCGCTTACTCTCGGGGACACTGGTTGGCAAGTCATAATTGCAGGGGACACTGGGTTGAATGTTTTCGGAGTTACGAGTGGCCCAGGAATAGCGACTGCCCTAAGTCCATACGGTTATCCGGCCTCTAACGGCAGCACGGTATATTACAACGACACGGTAGGTACTTGGGAAAATGACATGGATGTTTACCCGCAGTTTTCATCCCAGTTCAATTCGACAGCTGTTGAAATAGCTAATGCCTACGTGACCCAGGTTCCCTTCATTCCACTGTTTAACTCCTTCAACTGGCAGTCAGTCAGTAATGATTTCTACTGGGGGAGTCCTTCTAATTACACTGGCATCTTTAACACGCAGTCAACCGCCCAACAGCAATTCTACTGGGATACGCTCTACCAGGTAGCTCCGCTTGCTGCGCCCACTCCCCCTGTGACCACGACAACAACATTTCCAACCTACAGCACGGCGACAACTCCGACAACGACTTCAGTGCAGACCACATCGAGTGCGGCTCCGGCGGCGAGTCCCGCAATTCCGGCCATCTACCTCTACGTGGCTGTTGCAGCAGTGATAATAGTCATAGCCGGAGTCGCAGCGACGATGATATTTAGGCGGCGCCAGTAAGAGAAACGGTGTGGAGGGTTCCACACGGCTAGGCTGCGCGACAGATACTCTCGAGGGTATCTTGCAAACAGGATTTGGTCGCTCGTTCTCGTATTTTTCGTAGTACTCGTGCTTAATTTTCTAATCCCGCGCCTGATGCCCGGCAACTTTGCCGAGATCTACGCGTCCCAGCTCGCATCGCTCCACCACATTTCGTACAGAATAGCCTACGAGAGAGTGGCGACACTTCTCGGACTCGGTCAGCCTCTGTATGTTCAATTTCTAACCTACCTTCACGAAGTTCTGTTTTCCTTTCCACCCAATTTCGGACCTTCCTTTGAATTCTACCCAATTCCTGCGTGGACCATAGTATTTCTCGCCCTCCGCTGGACGCTCTTGCTCCTGGGAACGGCAATTGTGATCTCCTTGGCTCTCGGTCTTTTTATTGGAATATTTCTCGCCACGCACAAAAACAAGTCGATAGATAGGGCAGCACAGCCGACCTTTTACTTCTTGAATTCCATCCCGCAGTTCTGGCTCGGGATTCTGTTCATCATAATTTTTGCAATCGACCTTCACATACTTCCAGCGACTCAAGCCCAGAGCATAAGCGCGAATCCGCCCGACATCCTTGCGCACATGGTGCTTCCTCTAGCCGTCATAGTGCTAACCACTGCGCCTGGGTACGCTCTAATTGTGCGAGGTGCGGCGGTAGATACGTTGGGGAGCGATTTTCTCTACGCAACAAAAGCCCAGGGGCTGAGAAGAAGAAGATTGTTTTTGAGGATACTGAGAAATTCGCTCCTTCCAATTGTCACAAACATCGCACTTTCGATGGGATACTTGATTGGGGGGGTAATTACGGTTGAGCTCGTGTTTGCTTATCCCGGGTTAGGAAGTCTGATCCAAAGCGCTGTCGTAACCGAAGACTACCCCATCATGCTCGCGATCTTTTACATAACCACGCTAATTGTACTTCTGAGTAACCTCGCTGCCGATTTGATTTATCCAATTCTAGATCCGAGGGTGTCCTATGTTTCCTCGTAGATTAGAAAATTCGGTCAGGAGGAACCTCAACAGAAACACTTTCCTCACGGTTATTCTGAACGCTGTTGCCACTAGCCGAATGGTTCAGATCGGCCTGGCAATTACATCCTTCTTTGTCGGCATTGCAATAATCTCAGTATTCTACGTGCCGTATCCGGTGTGGGCTCCAGTAGGGCCCTCATTTGCGCCGCCCTCTTGGACGTATTTGTTCGGCACTACGGCGCTGGGACAGGATGTATTCAGTCAATGGCTTTACGGATCGCAATGGACGATTCTTGTAGGAGTGATCGCCGGAGCAATGACATCGTACCTAGGAGTCTTTGCCGGAGTCCTGTCTGGATATATGCGCTATGCTGACGGTCCATTTATGCGACTCGCGGACGTTGTTCTGACGCTTCCTACTCTCCCGCTCCTGATAGTCGTCGGGGCATTCTTCCAGCCGAGCTACTTCGACGTCGCAGTCCTGATTGCAATTTTGTCGTGGGCTGCTATGGCGAGGACGATCAGATCCGAAGTTCTGTCGCTGAAGAATCAGCAATTCGTCGAGGTCGCTGTACAGAGTAACGTACCAAAATACAAGATAATGTTCGTAGATATGGTAAGGCACACCTTACCACTGATCCTTACCTACTCTCTTTTCGCCGTCGGCGACGCGATATTGACGATTTCTGCTCTTAACTTCATTGGCGTCGGTCCCATATCGGTCATGACCTGGGGAACGATGCTAGACCTGGCAGAAGGCAATCTCGCGCTTTTATCCGGAGCTTGGTGGTGGGAGATCCCACCGGGACTCAGCATAGCTCTATTTGTAGCGGGACTCGCGTTTGTCGCTTATGGCTTAGAAGGAGCTTTTAAGAAGATGTAACAAGAACTGACTAGTTTTGAAGCAGCAAAAATTTTGGAAATCCCCTCCAAGCCAAACGTGGCTCGTGGTCAGCCGCCAACCGATACTCTAGTCGAGCCACTGCTGAGCATCAGGAATCTCTCTGTGGCATACAGAAGTAGCAAGGGGAAGGGGGGCTATTACAAGGCACTAAGAAACATTAGTCTCGATATTCGCCCTGGAGAAAGTGTTGGATTGCTTGGAGAAAGCGGGGCTGGAAAGAGCACAGTTGCAAGCGCGATCATGAGCCTCGTAGAACCACCAGACAAGATTATGGGTGAGATCATTTACAACGGAAAGGATGTCCTAAAACTCACCGACAAGCAACTCAGGCACTACAGGTGGAACGAAGCAGCCATGATTTTTCAGGCTGCGATGAATTCTCTTGATCCGGTGGTCACGGTAGGAAAGAGCTTCGAAGAGCTCCTGCTCGACAAGCAGCTGGCTCGCGGACGAAACCATGCGAGGGAACTCGCGAAAAAACTTCTGCATGAAATGGAACTCCCCGAGACTATTTGTGATATGTTCCCGCTTGAACTCAGCGGAGGGATGAAGCAGAGAGTAATAATTGCCATGGCGCTCGCCACGAGTCCAAAGATCTTGCTTTTGGACGAGCCGACAACCGCCCTCGACGCCGTAACTCAGTTTGCGGTGCTTTCGACCTTGAAGAAATTGAAGCAATCCGGCAAGCTCCAGAACCTGATTTTGATAACGCACGACCCATCAGTCCACGCTTTCATGGTAGACAGGCTCATCGTAATGCTGAAGGGAGTCATAGTTGAGGACGGCCCGATAGAAGAAGTGATGACCCGGCCAAAGCATCCGTACAGTCAACTGTTGCTTGGCACTCTGCCGCTTTCGCCAAAGCGAGGGTCGATCTCCGAAAAACTAGTAGATGACTCTTGCCCGTTCACTAGGTACTGCCCTTACGTGATGCAAAAGTGCAGGGATCGAATGCCAAAGATGTACTCTGTGGGGGAAGGGCAAGAAGCCGCGTGCTATCTCTACGGCGGCGCTTAGTATGAGCGAGAACAAGCATAACCTCGTCGAGTTGAAACATGTCTATCGCTATTACCGGGAGAAGGGCGGAGGGATTCTTTCTGCGGTATCCGATCTTTGCCTTTCAATTGGGCGGGGCGAGGTTTTTTCGCTCGTCGGCGAGAGCGGATCGGGCAAGACGACGGTGGGCAAGATGTCAGTCGGGTTGACAAAGCCGAGTAGGGGCGAGGTACTTTTAGAGGGTGTTAACATCAAGAGTTTGAAGCAAGAGGCAAGGCTCCGTAAAGTACAGTACGTTCATCAAGATCCGTACGGCGCCCTAGATCCATACTTGACGGTTCGCGAGGTGCTCGAGCGACCTCTGGTGTATTTGAAGAGAGTAAAGGAAGCGCACATAAGGGAGGAAATCATGTACGAGCGACTAGATCAGATAGGTCTCGGTTACGAATACCTGTTCAAGAACGTGAAAGAGCTGAGCGGCGGCGAGAAGCAGAGAATTCTCCTCGCCCGTGTCTTCCTCATCGAGCCTGATTACCTTGTAGCCGATGAGCCGACAACAATGCTTGATTCAGTGCACCGGACAGAAACCCTGAATCTGCTGGTGAACCTTCGGAAGAAGATGGACGCTTCGATGATGGTGATAACCCACGACATTTCCATTGTCTCATTGCTATCGGGGAGAGTAGGCGTCATGTTCCAGGGTGAAATGATGGAGGTAGGAACGACTGAAGAATTGCTCAAGAATCCACTTCACCCTTACACATTGGCACTTCTAGCGGTCACTCCGGACAAGATAGCTAAATCGAAAAACGCAATTCTTGAAGACAATAAGCATCGCGATCTCTCACTAACTAGAACGGCCGATTACAAGGGATGCGTGTACGCAGGGGCCTGTCCGTTCGCGTTTGAAAAGTGCAGGATCGAAAAACCTAAGCTGGTTCGAATTGAAGGAACTCATAGTGTGGCATGCTTCAAGTACCCCGGCGAGTCCGCCAATTTGGCTGAATGAGAATTAGACTCAGTACGGATAGGTTGGAAAGGCGGGCAAAAATGAATCGAAACTTTCCACTCAGAATAGTAGAGGGCTTCTATGGAGAACCGTGGTCGCTTTCTGACAGGCTATCAATGATCGACTTTCTTGGAAAGTACCGTTTCAACACGTACATCTACGCCCCAAAAGATGACCCGTACCATCGTTCAAAGTGGCGGATCAAGTATCCTACTGATCTCTCCGGAAAAATCAAGCTCATCATTGATAGGTGCCACGAAAACAATGTGCAGTTTGTCTTTACGGTCAGCCCGGGGCTCAGTATCAGCTATGTCTCGAATTCAGACAAGAGACAACTGCTGCAAAAACTGAATTTTGCGATCGAACTCGGGTGTAACTGGCTCGGGATAATGCTTGATGACATAGGAACCAGTTTGGTAAAGCCAGAGGACCGGGAAACTTTCCATGGTCTCGCGGAAGCGCACTGCTTTCTTCTCAATTCTGTTAAAGACGAACTGGGACGGGACATCCGACTGACGTTCTGCCCGACGTACTACGCGAACGATTACCTAGGGAAAAAAGTTTCCAAGAACGATTACCTTGAAACTATCGGGGAAAAACTGCAGAAAGATATCGACGTGATGTGGACTGGACGCCACGTCGTATCGACCACAATTACAGCAGATGATGCCAAATCGTTCTCGAGGGTGATCAAGCGCGATCCGTTTCTTTGGGACAACTATCCCACGAATGATTACTACCGGGACCAGAATCGAAAAAACAGGAGAGAGATCCGTTTGCATTTTGGGGCATTCAGGGGAAGGGATGAATCCATTACACGACTTTTATCTGGCTACGTTTCAAATCCAATGAATCAAGCTGAAGCATCCAAAATTCCTCTCCTTACGCTCTCTGACATGATCAAGTACCCGCGAAGCTACTCACCGGATAGATCTTTCGAAAAAGCGATGCGAAAGCTCTACGGAAAAGACAGAGCATTTCAAGAAATCAAGCTGGTCGCGCGAGCGTCCAAAGCAAGCCCGCTTGATACAGGTGAAGCCGACGATATACGAGCGATTGTTTCAGGAATTATTGCAAAAGGCTCTAACAAGAGTAAGAAGGTCCTCAAAGCAAAATTAGAGTCATACGCTGACGTTCAAACCAAGTTGGAGAATAAAATACAAAACAGGAATCTTCTGACCGAAATCCGACCGCTGCTTGTCAAACTGACAAAGCTCGGAGCTTTGGGCATGCTGTGCCTCGAATACATTGATCTAGGAAGTAATGGAAGAGAAAAAATTAGGAATGATCTAACAAGCAAAATTCGTAAAGCTGCTAATGCTGTTGGCGCTGACGGAACACAAGTCCTGGGAGAAATTCGCTTTGAACGCAAATCGGACCCTGACAACGATATGGGGCTGCCACACACTAGGGCAGAGTCTCCGGTAATGCAACTTTACGAATATACTCTGGCTAAAAAGTAAGGGATAGAATGGCCAAGTCTGATTTGCGTGCAAAGACAAGGCAGCTTAGCCCCTCAGATCTGCCCGAACTGGTTAGTGCAATTCGATCTTCGCTGAATCTCGATGACAATTTATCGACAGAACTGATAAAGTTCAGAATCTTCGATGATCCAGATTTTGATCCAAGGTTAAATTTGGTCGCGCTGTCACGAGGCAAAATCGTATCATTCATTTCTGCAGTCCAACCTGTAAATTTTCCACCCAAAACAGGGTCGGGCAAATCGGTTCGCCAGCGCAAAGCGTGGATTAAGCTATTTTTCACGTTGAAGAAATATCGGAAAAGAGGACTTGCTGGTCAATTGTATTCCCAAGTAATAGAAGAGCTGAAAACAAGGGGAGTGAAGGAAATTAGATTTTCAGACATTGCTAATTGGCATTTTTGGCCCGGAATCGATCTGAGGTACGAGGATGGACTCGATTTTCTGCTGAATCGTGGCTTTGAAAAAGTGGAGGAAGTCGTTGACTACGACTACGATCTCTCAAAATTCTACTATCCTCGTAGGGTACAGCGCTTGAAGCGAGAATTGCGCGATCAAGGGGTCGAAACAGGAATGGCGACTGCCGCCGACGAAGAAGAACTAACCGAGTGGATCGGATCGCATTTTTCGCCCTATTGGAAAAGTGAAACAAAGTTCGCTTTCCTAAAATCGAAACCAATCGTGGCCATGGCTAGAGATGGAAGAGGTAAGATTCTGGGATTTGCCACCTGTAACGCCGCAGCACCGGGAAAGTTCGGTCCTGCAGGAGTTGATCGACAAGGTAGGGGAAAAGGGATAGGGACTGTCTTGCTTTTTGACGCTTTCCAAGCCATGAAAAATGCAAGGCAAAGTGACGTGACTGTTCACTGGACAGATCACTTGTTCTATTACACGCAAGTGCCAGGATTGTGCGGAGTCAGGCACTACTGGGTCATGCGCGTGTTGCTGGGTTGAGAAATGCCCCGCAAAACTCATTGTCCAGAGCATCGAGCAGCTTCGGATCTGGTCCTCACAAACCAAAGAGAACTGTAGTCATTTCTATCCTCTTGTCACTGCGCAACGAGTGACCATAGAGCGAAGAGGAGGAATCCATTATGGGACTTGAACCTTCAGATCCCAAATTTTCAAGAATCCTGATTCCAAACTTTAGGTTCGCTTTTCTTATTTGCTTCAAAGAACCTTCGTGGAGATCGGTTTGGCTGTTTCGATCAGCTGCTCTTTTTCGGGCAATTGTTTTTGAAATCAAATAGATTTCATTTAACTTCACGTCGCTGGCACAAGAGAAATGTATGAGACCGGATTTTGCAGTGAAGCAATGTTCTGGTAACTCGCGGATTATTTCATCTTCCGCATTTGCGCTCAAACTAAATGCCAGTCCCGTCCCTCTTGCTATTCTTCTCAGATCGGTAAAGTCAATGTTAAGCATGCTCGGAACTGTGAACGCTCGCAAGAACCTGTATGCAAAAGAAGAAAGATCACTGAAACTGTTACCCGATTCAATTTTTGTGCGAATAGCTGCGTCGCAGAAATTCTTCATTCTCCTGTTAGTTGGAGCGGATTCTGAAACTATATTCAACCGAAGGGGTTTAGCCTCGGCTATAGTTTTCGCTCGAGTTGGAAGGTAGTTATTGTAGAGATTCGGTAGAATGCGCTCTTCGTTGTCTCCACCGAGAGGGAATTTTTGGGGATCTCCAATTATGACGATCATATCGAGTTCTTCAAAGCTGAAGGGTTTTGCGTACGATGCGCCAGATGAATTCGAAAAATGTACGTCTACGTGAATTGATGAGAATACTTTCTCAATTTCGCTTAGAATTGTTTCCGGTTGGGATCCAGCGAAATCTATCTCCGCATCATCAATTAAAAGCGCGCATTTCGGTAAAGCAGAAGTGATTTCAGAATTTGAGCGGTAGATGGACTGGAAGAAGTATTCCGAAGAAAGGCTCAATTCTTGACACTATGTGCGCACGGAAACGCGCATTGAAGTGTACCTTCCTTCTTAACAAAATTCATGAATCCGGGATACGTACCGGTAGAATCTAGCGAAGCCTTCCTTTCAGGTTTCCCAAAGTCCAGGATCGAACAAGAGTTTAGTCAGTGCACCTGGTCTATCCGCGAGTATTGCTCAAGGATTTTCTTCATGAATTCACGAACATTCCTAACTCGAGGAAATCTAGAACCCATATCCCAAATGTGCCCTGTCCAGAAGACGAACTCGCTCGTTCATAAAAACTGGATTTAAGTATAATATTGTCGTCTATAGTGTGATTCTTGGCACTCTATACTTGAGGGAACGGAGACTTCATCCGGGACGATTTTTCAGGCTGATTCAACGACACAAGTATCGGAAGATCATTGATTTATGCGCAAAACAATACGTTCACCAATGCGAACAGATAGGTAATTTCATTGGTATTTGCTTGTCTCTGACGCTTTAAGTATCACCTGCCATCGCTTTCAGTACTCTATTAATAGATATAGGGGGTGATTTTTCATCGGCGGGCGCGTCCCGAATGAAACTGCATAAGATCAGTTATTGACTTGAACGAGAAAAAAAGTAGATTTCGTTTTCTCACAAGCGGGAAAGCGAGTTTCTTTTCACCGTTTCAGGCTCTTCTGCCCTTTCTTCAGACAAAATGCCCCTGGTTTCTTGTTAGGTAAAATCTCTGTGTGCTCCGAACTAGAACGAAACATTCAGAAACATGCTTCGGTTAAGGGAGATTGAATCCAAATGAGCATCTGTGACCAAATCCAAATATCAGAAGAAGGCCACCTGCACCGCTGCATAAAGAACAGCCAGCCGTCGCACAAAACACACCTGTGCCTCTACTGTGCACGTACTTTCAAGTAAACTTCGTTTCAAAGCACAAATGATCTCCAATGACTGGGGAAAAAGAAAAGGAGCTCGAAGATTATCTGCAAGCAATGCTGCAGGATTTTGAGTCGGATAACGAGAAAGTAAAGCCCGTAAGAGAGGACTTTGTTAAATGGTGCAGGGAAAATCGAAAGAAACCATCCGAAGAGGCCCTCGAAGAATATTTCAAGCAAAGCTTCTACCGAGAGCGTGACTTGTCCAAATCCTTGTAAGCAAAATCAGGGCACTTTACAAAAAAGTAGCGAGAATATTGTTCGTGGCTAGATTGTAATGGCATAATTTGGATTTGCCGGATATATCGCACACCGATACCGTGTTATCCGCCGAAACTGTTAAACTCGTAGTCGCTCTGCAAAAGAGCCCAGAACTTTCGTAATAGACGTAAATCTAAGTACGAGAGCGTAATCCAGGTAGAGTTTTTTGTCTTCTAAAGTCCCAAGAGCTATTGCCACTGTTGCGTGTTTTGCATTTTTGTTCATGCTGACTTTTACAAACGAAGCGAGCGCGAGCTCCCAAATCTCGTTTGCTTCGCAGACTCTTCTCAGCGCTTCTGGTGCTCACGCGACCTGGGGTCCGAACGTGCAGGCGACAGGTACGCATGTATACGTCGCTTGGAGTCAGAGCGACGCGGTCATCTTCCGCTCAAGTAGCAACTCCGGGGCAGCGGGTTCGTGGGGCGGCGCAATTTCTCTCTCTGCCAGCGGTGGATCGACGACTCAATATCCTCTCATGTCCGATAACGGTTCGAACGTGTACGTCGTTTGGTCCCAGGTAGTGGGTTCGACTGGACTTCAAATAATAGAAGCTACAAGCGAAAATTATGGTGCTAGCTTTGCTATCCATCAAATTACATCCGGCCATGCAACGGATGGGTACATTACACCCGTCATAGCTTCGTGGGGTGATCAAGTGTACGTTTCCTACGACAATACTACAAACGGCTATGCCTGGCTGCAAGAAAGTACCAATGCAGGTGCATCTTGGCTAAAGTATCCAGTTAGAGCAGACAGCTGTCCCGGAGACGGTCCTTGCCCGGAGCCGCAGCTATACGCTTGGGGCACGTATGCTTACGATGTTTCAGATAATGGGCTGATCGAAACGAGCAACGACGGAGCAACCTGGAAGGCGGTAAACATCAATGGAAATTATTGCTATGTAAGAGAGCCATGGATTTGGGGGTACGGTAGCAATGTCTACATCGTTTTTGAAACCGGTTCAAATGCCTGCGGCCCCGACCAACCCAGCAACACCATGTACACGTATTCAAACAACAATGGAGCGACTTGGTCAACAGCGGTAAACATTGCAACAACAAAACAGGATACCTGGAACCAGCAGGTAGGAGCTTACGGAAGCGACGCTTGGATAGCAGTGCAACAGTATCCGGGTGGTTCGAAAGATACTATCTGGGTATACAGTTCGTCGAACTCTGGTGTAAATTGGAGTGCGCCGACCAAAGTCAGCGTCGGCACCGCCGTCTCGAGTTACCCATTCACCGTTGCAACATCGAACGGCCAAGACGTTTTCACTGCTTGGTCGCAGCAAAAGAGCTCCGGCTACTGGGTCATGCAGGTAGCGTACACGACAAACGGGGCGTCCTGGAGCGGTCCGTACACAGCTTCGAGCAATACGGGCGGAGAAGCCGGGAATAACAACGACGTGGCAAACGGTGAGATTGCGGCGAGCGGCTCCACAGTTTATGTCGTTTGGCAGTACATCAGTGGCTCGACCAGTCAGATTTACTTCTCTGAATCCACTTCGCTATAGCTTGTTTCCGAGCGAAGGCGACTGTGAGGTCAGGCATTCCGCCGGAGACTTGTCCTCCCTGATCCTTACGATGTGCGGCATTCGGAGTTTCTTGTCTTCCGTGATTTGCTGAAATTTCACCTCGACGACTGTGTATTGCTGAATCTTCTTCGGGTCGACTTCTTTCAGATATGTTCCAACCTTCCCAACCTCAACAATTTGTCCAGAGTTGTCATAGAGCCCGAGAACCCACGAGTGAGGAACGCCGGATCTATCCATGTCTGCCGTCCTTTCGAGACGGATCACAAAGCAATCAATCGTCTCAAATCGCTTCAGCTTGAGCCACGCGTTTTTTTCGCCGTACTTTGAGCTAGGATTTTTGACAAGAATTCCTTCTTCCCCTTTCTTGATCGTGTCCTCCTTGTACTGGAGAATCTCCTCGTAGGACTTTGCTTCCACTGTCGCAACCAGAAAATCTGGAAAACTTGATAACATCTTCGCGAGCAGGGCCTTTCTTTGGTACAGCGCCAGTTCTGTCACATCATGATCGTCAAGTCGCAAGACGTCGAAGAGCTTCAGATGATCCGGCGCAATGTATTCACCGTCAAGGATCAATTTTTCCGAGAGATCCGGCGAATTCAAAATTTTGATTTTCTGAAACAGTGCAGGATGACTGTTTTCGGAATAAATCCGCGCATAGCGGGTAGCCAGTAAGATTTTGGCTCCGCTCTTGAACAGAAAGACCCTGAAACCGTCATACTTTGGCTCGCAAAGGCTGGGAGGGGGGTTGGACGCAAGCCATTCGCCCAGATCCATACTAACGGCCCTTGCATAATTTTCAGCCATGAACTGCGCTATCTGGCTCAGGATATCGCGCCTCGCTAGCGATTGCCTCTAATCTATTTTGATATTGTGACCTTGGGAGTCTTTCTGTCTAAAGTCGCGACTGACAGGGGGGCGCTTCCTCCTTTGAAGCACTTTCTTGAAGCGACCAGTTCTCGTCGAGCTCGAGAACTCCCTCGCTCATCCCCATCAGGAGCCACAGCATGCCGTCACTCCTTCGTTCATACGGAAAGATCACGGCTGTGTAGTACCGGTAACCTCGGCCCCCGGAGAAAAATGAAACTAGAGCTGAAGTCTTGTCGAGCAGATGTCTTGCGAGCTGCCTCACTCTGGCAGGATCCTCCCTCGCCTTTTTTTCGCTGTCCGCTGCAAGCATGTAAATTTCCTTGAACTTGTACTCTGTCGTCCGCTCGATGGGAACAAATCCGTCAGGGTCGACTTCAAGGGTAGTTGTCCGATCAAAAGGCCTTATTACCTCACCGTTTTGCTTGTCCACAACGCGCTGCGCCGGAACCTCCGTCCACTTCCCCGAGAGTTCAAGATATCTTTCAAAAAGAATCTCTTTTCATTTTTCGCCGTTACTAGATCGCCGTCGTAGCGAATGCTGCTACTCACTTCCTCATTTGGAATTTCGCCGACGTTCGCCCGCTCCCCACCCGGGCCCTGACTGTAGTGGTAGAACTTCGGAACGTCTTTTGTCACCACTTCCCTTCCGGTTTCCGAATCGACTCTCACAAATTCGACTGGCTTGAGGTTACCATGAGCCTTTGCGGCCCTCAGGCGATACTGTACCGAACCTAGCCCCAAAGTAGGTATGTTCAGACTCAGCACGCCGCGCCACGTAGTGCGGGTCGAAGTTGAACGGGTCGAAGATATTTTATCGACTTCAGAAAAAACATCATTTGACTTTTGCAAGACAGATCAAACATATTTTGGCCATTCCGAATAGTTAAGCACGGCCGCCAGAAAATACAGGAAAAGATCTTAGAGTTTTGAAATAGGCAAGAGTCTTGGGGCGAAGAATATTCAGATTTCACGGCCAAGAGGTAAAAATCAAATTTCTTCTGCTGGCCAAAATTCAGGCCAGCGTCCTAAAAGAGAAATAGGATTGGCCAGACTTGTTTGTTGAAATTAGGAATTAGATCCGGTTGGAGGCGGAGGACGATTTGATGCCTCAATTGTTTTTGTTCTTCGACCAAAGGCGGTCGCCAAAATCAAGATCACGATCACCATCAAAACAAGTCCCAGCGTATAACTGAATGGAACTATGGCCACAGTGGATAGAACAGCAATACCAGCGCCCCATCCTATCCAGTATCCCTTCTCACCTTGGTAGAAATAGCCGAACAGAATCGTCCAGACCCCTACTAGGAGAAATATGAGAGAAAGAGATCTGATAGGAGTTACAATTCCGAACAAATATAGCGCGATGGGTAGCAGGATTCCGACAACGACACCAGATGCATATCCCATGCGTACACGACTTGAGGCAACTTGCATGGTCGTCAACATTTTGTCACTCGCTATACAACATTCTGGTTGATAAGTAGATCTATAGTTAAGGCATAGGCGTTCTCGTTGTCACGAACACAAAAGTGTGATGAGATAGCACTGAAGCATTTCTTCTGGACTCCATCGGGCCTCTCTTGAGGATAAGGCCTCTTAGTTGAGACGAACAGCCATAAAATCCCGATCAAAAAGAGTCAGCTATCAACCACTCGAGATCAGAGGTATCGAGCTTCGAGATACAAGAATTTAGGGCGTGTGGTTGCGTCATTTAAAGCAGCCAGACATAATGCAATTACAATCCCGTTACTTTCTAGGTAATAGATAAATAGTTTCGAGAGGAGTATTCTGGATTAGTACTGGTTTTCGAACAGGTTTCTTACTTTGAATAGCATTTTTGCTGTTGGATTGATAGCGATTGTCCTCGTGGGGATCGGTTCGGCAGCGTACATTGCCGCGCCCAGAGCTGGCCCCACATTGACTGCTACCCAATCTGTAGTGTCTACTTTCACAGATCCTGTTCCAACTACTGTAACAGTCGCTTCTGGCGTTGGTCCAATTGTAACAAAGACAGTGGACACTGGAGTTGCCACGACTACGTACCTTGTAACGTCTACCGTAAACTCAACCGCGACTTATACAGAGTACAGCACGTATTACACTACGACAACAGGCACTATTGCATTTTTCACTATTACCTACTACACGACGGCCACTAGTACTTTCGTTAGTACTTATGTAAGTTCAACTGTGAGCACTGTCTACAGCACGGTCTATAGTACTAGCGTTTCCACGAGTGTTACTACCGAAACGATCTTCGTCACCAATACCACGACATGACTTGCCCCTGTCTTGCTGATTCGTGAACCTAAACCGATCGGAGTTTCAATGTTAGAAAACTTGCCGGTAACATTTTACAACGGTCGAAGATAGTTTCACTTGTCATGCCCGACGCAAGATATGTGCGTAAAGTGATCCGTTAGGGCACACCGACCTAGTTCATCATCGTCGAGAAATGCCACCATGCAATGCGCGCACTTGGTATCTTTTCTTGAATCGAATTGCTCCGAAGACTTGAGATCTTTGAATTTCAATCAGAAGTTACCCTGATTTACAAAATTCATCGTGTAATCACAAACCTACCGCGGCCCAAATGTCGTCGTCGCTGTCGAGTCTTATGTAACCACAGCGATCGCATTTGCTGCCTAGAATAGTCACTTCGTGGCTGACCTTAGAGGGGATCTTTCTTGAATACTCAACCATTTGGCCTGCATGGCACTTGTCGCATATCATGCTGTTCTTACTCTGAAATCCTCGTACGAGCTATATTTCCATTAAGGATATTACGCTCGACAGATACTAGATATAATGGATTCCTCATCCAGTATCTAGCACTCATGTCAGCTCCGAATAACACAAATCCTCCAACTAGCCCTCCTCCGCGCGATCCTAACGCGAAGCCAGTATGGACTGGAAGGCCATCGATTGGCCCTTACGTTGC
>JASHSF010000017.1 GCA_030036955.1 Nitrososphaerales archaeon | reverse complement strand
TTGTCGAGAGACGACTTCCACACGTTCAGTTCGGCCCCATGCTTGTCCTTCATTGCGGCCGCGTATTCAACTGTGGGAGTATAGCTGTCCCAGAAGCTTAGGAGTCCATCTTTCTCCATTTTCTCAGCGTCCACGCCTAACTTCGAGAACGCCTCTATCGTCTCACTAGGGTAGCGCTGGAAAACATGGTACTCAGTCTTCATGCCCCGCTTCAGCGCCAAAGCGGCTATCGTCAACGATGTCTCATACCATAACGAATCTGAATCGAATTCAACAATGTAGTGACCCCCGTAAAAGAAGCCATCTGGAGCAAGCTCATTTAGTATTGGAACGGCTAGGCTTTCTGGCAAAAAACAGTAAGATTGTAGAAAGTGTTCGAGTTATTTAAATTGGCATGTCGCTCGGCAAGCAGTTTCGAGAATTTATAATAACGTTTGATAAGGAGATGGAAGGTTAGAAAAAGCATCAAATCGCTACTTTCTTAGGTTCGAAACTAAATTCAGAGGAGGATAAAAATAGCAGAATTGGAATTGAGGGCTCTAGGGTTTAATCGAAAGTGGCCGAAAAGACAGTCAGCAGATCTTTTAGGATCAGCGAAAGTGCATTTCTTGCTCTTGAGGAAGAAGCAAAGAAACACAACATCAGCCTCAACACTCTTGTGAACCAACTTTTCCTGTCCTACGCCAATTATGATCGTTATTTCCAAAAATTAGGCATGCTAAAAATATCCAAACCTGCATTCAAAAAAATTTTGAGTACCGCTCAAGAAAAGGACATCATTGAAACGGCTAGGGAAGTTGCTCAAAATAGCGCCAGAGTAATCATTCTTGCAAGATACGGGTCAATGACGCTCACTGGAGTTTTGGATTACCTAAGGAGCCTTGCGGATTATGGCAACTTTTTTGAATTTAACGTGGCCCCACCGTACGAAGGAAAACAAGTAATAACACTGATGCATAGCTTAGGGGACAGATTCTCAGTTTATCTCGAGGCTTTCATGAAGTCCCTCTTTGAACAAATCGATCTGGTTCCGAGATTGATAACCACCGAAGACTCGATCACGATCGAAATATAGTCCTCTGGCTAGATGCCGTTCTGGCTTCAAGCTTCGATTCCTGCAATGTTCCTTATCAAGCCAGAGTGTTTTTTGCAATCACTCTAGTTGCAATTTGATGCAAAAAATTCCTTCTCCGTAAATAATTGAACCAAGAGTTAAGGATCTAATATGAGCGGCATGATTCACATGCAAAAGCGCAAACTGGGGAAAAGTGGATTGGAAGTATCGGCAATCGGTTTGGGTTGCATGAACATGAGCTGGGCTTACGGCCCGCCGACGGATAAAGCGCAAGCTATCGCGTTGATCCGCGCCGCCTTTGATCGAGGCGTGACTTTCTTCGACACTGCCGAGGCTTACGGTCCCCGCATGAATGAAGAAATAGTCGGCGAGGCTTTAGCTCCCTTCCGCGACCAAGTGGTCATCGCGACAAAGTTTGGCTTCGATATTGGCTCTAATGGCGAGTTCAGGGGATTGAACAGTCGGCCAGAGCACATCAAGCGGGTCGCAGAAGAATCGCTCAAACGGCTGAAGACCGATCATATCGACCTCTTCTACCAGCACAGGGTTGATCCGAATGTCCCGATTGAGGATGTTGCAGTCGCGGTGAAAGAGCTAATCGAGGAAGGCAAAGTTCGGCACTTTGGTCTTTCGGAAGCTGGAGGAGCTACAATTCGCCGTGCATATTCGGTGCAACCTGTTACGGCGGTTCAGAACGAGTATTCTGTGTGGACACGAGATCCTGAGGTTGAAGTACTCCGGACCTGCGAAGCTCTCGGCATCGGCTTCGTTCCATGGAGTCCCCTCGGAATGGGTTATCTGACTGGCAAGATCACGGATTCCACCAAACTGGATCCAAGCTCTGACTTACGGGCGCGATTTCCGCGATTCACCCAAAGAGCGCGCGTGGAGAACAAACCTGTCGTGGATCTACTGCAAATCATTGGCGATCGAAGAGGAGCGACTTCAGGGCAAGTGGCGCTGGCGTGGCTGTTGGGCAAAAAGCCCTGGATCGTGCCAATCCCTGGCACCACGAAACTAGAGCACCTCGAAGAGAATCTAGGAGCACTACAAGTAAAGCTGACAGCTGACGACTTTAGGGAGATAGAAGAAGGCTTCGCAAAAATACAGATACACGGTGATCGTGCACCAGAGGACTTGCTTGCACAAATCGACGTCGGAGCAAAGCTTGGAACGAGATCGGTACTCGAAGCTTAGATTCAACTGCAACTAGCTTTCATTGATGGTTGACCCGGAGCAAAGCAGGTGAAAATTTCCGGTCTGCATCTTCAAGTGCAAAAACTCTGCACGTTACGATTTGTCAGGTCTAAACCTTTCTTAAAGGCTCGTTGATCCGCCCTAAACGAGCGGCACCAACAGATTATGTTGATGCGGTTGAGAGAACGTACCAGACGCCGTTGGGAGAAGCTTTGCCGTTCGATATCAGCTGAACGGAATCATATTGCGCAGACAAGGTATACGAGGAGCTGGCTTCTATCATGTCGCTGGTGTGCGCCTTGACCGTTACAGATCCAG
>JASHSF010000140.1 GCA_030036955.1 Nitrososphaerales archaeon | reverse complement strand
TTGCAATATAGTTCAGATTGATTGCATTCTTGTTTTCCTCCCGCGAGAATTCATAATCCTTCAAGAGGGCCAAAGAATCTTTGTATTCCTTTTCTGTAAATTCAAAGACCTGAAGCTTGGTTAACAAAAGATCTGCGAGCGTTAGAGTAATTTCATCCAGCTGCAATCTATCTTTCAAGAGAATCTTGTGACACATGTTGAAAATGTTCAGAAATACATCCACTTTCCGTCTGTTCTTCTCATCGTAGAAAAGCAACCTATCATACCTGATGGCATTGAGTCCCGCAGTATAGCCAATGTCTCTAAAGAGACGATCAATAGAGCTCCTCTCTCGGCTCTTTCCGAAGAAATCTATGTCAGCTATCGGCCTTGTCAGATTCTGTTCGGAAGAACTCGGGCACCGCAGTCTAAAAGCAACTCCTCCTAGCAAGCGAAGTGTTACCCCCCTATTTCTTGCTACTATGACTATCCTCTTAGCTTCGGCGAGGATGTCCGGGAGGGGTGATGCGACCAGGGCGGATTCACTTGACACGATTAGTTTCTCCTCCAGCGATGACATTTGGGCTTCCAAACAATGCGCCGGGAACAAACTTGCCCGAACCTTTCTTTCCAGTAAACTGGTTGTCGCTGTAGACAATTCTTCCTCTTGAAATTGTAATGATGGGAAAACCAGTCACTTTGATGTCTTCGTATATTGAAAAGTCAATTCGGCTGTGGAGATTCTCGGCAGTCAGCCTCTGTTTCTTTTTGGGATCGAAAACTACAAGATCTGCATCACTGCCGATTTGAATTGTGCCTTTCCTGGGATAAAGGCCGAATAATTTTGCGGGATTAAGAGAACTGACTCGAACAAGATCTGTCAAGGAGATTCGACCCTTTCCTACACCTTCCGAGTATAAGATTGGTAGAATAACCTCGGTACCCGGAACGCCATTTGGTATCTCTGTGAAGTTGTCTTTCCCGAGATCTTTTTGCTGTGATGTAAAGGGACAATGGTCGCTCGCAATAGTGTTTACATCACCATTTGAAATTCCTCTCCAAAGTGCGGCGAGATCTTCTTCTCTTCTTAAGGGAGGCGACATGACATAGTTCCTTGCATTTGCAGCTTCGTATTTGGCAATCGTGAAAGTAAGATAATGTGGACAGGTTTCACAGTCCACCTGCACACCGCGCTCTCTTGCTTCGCAGATCGACTCTACAGTTGCTTTTGTTGACGCATGAACAATGTACACCTTCGCTCTGGCAAACTCTGCTAGAGACAAGACCCTTCGAACCGCCTCGATTTCTGATTCAGGAGGCTTTGATCTAGCATGGTATATCGGCCCAACTTTGCCTTGCTCTAAATATTCTGATGTGAGGCGCTCAACGAAATCATTATTTTCGCAATGCAGTCCAACAATTCCTCCTCTGCTGGACACCTCCTTCATTACTCGATAAATCTGAAGGTCATCTAGCATTAGACCTCGTTTCTTGTACGTGGTGTATAGTTTGAAACTTTGGACGCACTTCGTCATGACCTCTTTGATCTGGGAGAAATTTTGCCTTGTGAGCTCGTCAATTACCAAATGCAATGAATAATCTACGGAGACTTTCGGATCTGCCTTCTTTCTGGATTCAGCAATGGTCTCAAGCAGGTTGCTCCCCTTTGCGGGAGTAGCGAAATCAATGACAGTCGTAACCCCTCCACAGGCTGCGGCAATGGTCCCGTGTTCGTAGTCGTCGGCACTCGTTGTTCCCATGACAGGTAGTTCGAAGTGAGTGTGACCATCAATAACTCCGGGGAGGATTATCTTATTCGTGGCATCAATCTTCAGATTGGCACTGTCCCTAATCCCCTTCGAAATCTCGACAATCAGACTCCCTTTGATTCCAATATCAGCTTCAAAAACCCCCGATTCGGTAACGATCTTACCGTTGCGAATTACGAGGTCGAGCACACAAATTGTCCCAGCGCTTAGGAGTCTTCCCTTCGGTTCCTCCTTGAAATTGAAGAATGTAAGACGACGCATAAAAAGTGGATATTCGATTATCATTACTGAGAATCGAGTCTGCTCAAGACTGCTTGTCAATCATCTTTGCGCAAATGTTTTTCCAACTTTCCCAATATTTCTTTAGTTGATATCTTCAATGTACTTGAAAGAAGAACTAAAAATAAATCATGATATGTTTCCAAAAGCTGAAGCAGCGTGCTAAAGTCGATCGGGTTAGTGATTAGGGCAGAGCTTTGCCTTGATAATGAGCTAAGCTGTTATCACGGTTCCATTTCTTCCTTCCAGAGCGTCAATGGCGTGATCTAGTGATGTAATTATTGATTTGTCGCCTCCCGACTGTACGAATCGGCGGGCAGCTTCAACTTTAGGCCCCATGCTGCCTGATGGAAATTGTCCTTCCGAAAGATATTTTTCGCAATCGGCGAGAGTCAATTTTTCTAATGGCATTTCGTTCGGCTTTCCAAAGTTAATGGCTACCTTCTGGACATCGGTAAGTATGAGCAAGACTTCCGTGCTGAGGCTCGACGCCAGCAATGCCGCAGCAAGATCCTTGTCGATAACTGCTTCGACCCCTCTAATGACCTTTTGACCTTTGGGGCGTATTACAGGGATTCCTCCCCCGCCTGAAGCTACTACCACAACACCAGCATCATACAAACTCTTGATTGTTTCGCTTTCTATTATTGCAGTTGGATTCGGCGATGGAACAACTCGTCGGTAACCTCTGCCGCTGTCGTTGACGATCGTCCATCCTCTTTCTTGTCTTAGCTTGGAAGCTTCCATTGCGGAGTAGAAAGGCCCAATCGGCTTCGAGGGGTTTTTGAAAGCTGGATCGTGGGCATCAACCAAGGTCTGGGTCAACAACGTGACTACTTTTCTGTTTAGACCAACAGATTTCAGCTGATTGTCTAGGGACTGTTGCATCATATAGCCAATCATGCCTTGGCTTTCTGCGCCGCAGACATCAAGGGGCATTGAAGGAAGAGTATTTTTCGCTAGCTCATTCTTTAGGAGGATATCCCCAACCTGAGGACCGTTTCCATGCGTAATGGCAATGTGGTGTCCAAGCAAAAGTAGGTGCACGAGCTGGTTACAAGTTGTTTCGATATTCGAAAACTGTTCTTCAGCTGTTCCGGTTCCTCTGTGCTGAAGTATTGCATTCCCGCCCAATGCAACAAGTATTTTCAAGAGAATACACGAGTCGATCTATATTCGGTTAAATCCCATTTAATCGGACTATATGATCCTCAAATTTGAGAATTGAAGGTCGTTCCTTGGCGTAGCAGTACTGTTCCCAACTTTGATAATCGTATCTCAATGTTAAATTCGATTCCCGGCACCAAGATGTACGTGACTAATTTGGTGAGCGGTCTGCCGAGTATTCAGAGATTGGGCCTCTACCTTCAGGATAGGCATGTCAGGGACATGGTAAAGTATGCACAAGTAGCAGAACAGCACAGTTTCGAGTCGGTCTGGGTCGCAGAATCTAGGTTGGCGAGAGATGCAATTGTCCCGGTTGCAGCAATAGCCGCCGACACAAGCAGGATAAAAGTGGGAACAGGTGTCATAAATACTTGGACGAGAAACGCTGCTCTAATTGCACAAACATTTGCCACGCTAGACGAATTATCGCATGGTCGAATTTTGCTAGGACTGGGCGCTTGGTGGGATCCTTTGGCTCAAAAGGTTGGAATCGAGAGAAGAGAGCCGCTCCGTTGCATGAAGGAATACGTACAGGTGATTAGGCGTTTGTTCAAGGGAGAAGAGTTGACATTCCGAGGAGAATTTGTAAAAATGGATGGAGTAAAACTCGACGTTCTACATGGAGCAGGTCCGGGACCCAGATCAATTCCTATCTACATCGGTGGAACAGGTTTCCAGATGCTGGAGCTCGCCGGAGAAATAGCTGATGGAGTACTTCTAAACTATCTTGTGTCCCCTAAATACAATGATAAGGCTCTCGAAAGTATCAAGCGAGGAGCTGAAAGGGTAGGAAGAGGCATGAATTTAATTGACAGGCCCCAACTCATAGCATGTTCGATGGATGAAGATGCGGACAAGGCGATAAGACTCGCCAGGAATCATGTTACTATGACACTAGGGCAGCAGCCACACATAATGAGAGCAAGCGGCGTCAGCGAGGAAATAATCAAAGAAGTTCAGGAAAAAATGGGCGGATGGCCAGCAAAACCCGGTGGAATCGAAAGAGCTGCTGAAATTGTGCCTGCCGAAATTGTTGGCATGCTTACGGCCTCTGGCACAGCGGAGGATTGCAAGAGTAAGGTAATGGAATACATGAAGTCAGGATGCACATCCCCTCTGCTTCTCCCCCTGAGCGAAAACGTAGAGCAAATCATTACCTCGTTTGCCTAGGCGAAACTTGGAGGGCAACTATGAATCTTGTCGCCGAGTAATCTCTTGATTAAACGTGGCACAGTACTGACGATGGACGAAAATAGGAGGATCTTGCGTAACGGAGCGATTTCGATTGAAGATGGGCGCATTCTAAATATTGGTCCGACGGAAACTGTTTCCAAGAACTTTAGGGCAGATGAGGTTATAGACGCCAAAGGAAGCATAGTGATGCCTGGATTAATATGCGCCCACACCCATATGTATGGCATAGCACTCAGAGGCTCATCTTTACGCATAGAACCGCCATCTGACTTTTCACAGATCCTTCAAAGGATGTGGTGGCCGCTTGATGAAATACTTACCAACGAGGACGCCTACGCGACGACACTCGCCGCAAGCATAGAATCAGTGATGAATGGAACTACGTGTTTTGCTGATACTTACTCGGCGCCTAACCATATTGCAGGGTCTCTCGACAGCATTTCAAAGGCTGTGAACGAAGTTGGTATCAGGGGTTTAATCTCCTTCGAAGCAACCGAAAGAAGGAACTCCTGCGAGGGTAAAAGAGGACTACAAGAAAATATCCGGTTTATCAAATCGAAGAACAAAGGAAGAGCCATGGGAATGATGAGCCTCCATGCGTCTTTTACTGTCTCCAATGATCTCGTCGAGGAAGGATCGGAACTAAGTAAGAAGTACGACGTTCCGATCACAATTCATGTTTCCGAAGGACAGAGCGATTCCTATCACAATATTGAGAGATATGGAAAGAGAACCGTTGAAAGGTTGCATGCTGCTGGCTTGCTTTCGCAAAGGGCAGTGCTGGCACATTGCGTTCATCTTAACGAGCAAGAAATTGAACTAATCCACTATACTTCTTCGAACGTGGCTCACAACCCGATGAGCAACATGCTAAACGCTGTGGGTATTGCTCCCCTGATCGACATGATTGACCACGGAATCAATGTGGGGTTGGGCAATGATGGATATGTCTTTGACATGTTTGAGAATATGCGCTCGGCTTTTCTTTTGCACAGAGTGGGAAGAAGGGATCCCAATAGGCCTTCGGCTCAACAGGTGGTAGAAATGTGCACTGTCAACTCTGCAAGAGCTTATGGTCTCAACTCGCTTGGATCTATCGCATCTGGCAAGGAAGCAGATATCATAATAGTTCGCCCTTCATTTGTCGCGACTCCTAGTACCGGTTCAATTTACGGCTATGTGGTAAACGGATTAAAAGGATCTGATGTGAGCGATGTTATAATTGGGGGAGAAGTAATTGTGAGGGAAAGAAGGTTGCTTAGACTCGACACGGATAAAATTGGGAAACAAGTGCGAAAATCAATTTCCGGCTTATGGCGTAGGCTTGGTTCTTCACCACCAGAAGCGCTTGAACCTTTGCGACTGGAACAAGGACGCCTTTAGCGATTGAGATCAAGCACTACCTGCTAGCAGAGCCAATACAGCTGCTCTCACATACAATAGATTCTCTGCCTGATCGTAAATTATGCTCCGAGGACCATCCATTACCTCGTCATCGGCTTCTTGTCCTCTGAAAACAGGCAGGACGTGCGAAACGACTCCCTTCTTATCCATGGTGTCGGTCAACGCTTTTGTTAGGCGCCAGTCCTTGTGGGGCTCATGAAGTTCCAGCTCCTTTTCTTTTGTAAACTTGTTTAGGCCGGATACGACGCATTCATGGCTCGCCCAGCTGCGCGGAAAGACAGCACTAGCTCCAATCATCGCTTCTTTGGGGTCGTGGCTAATCTGAAGTCTTCCACCGGACTGGCTTGCGTTGTTCCTTGCTTCTTGAACTAATTTCCCATCAATGTCAAAACCCTCAGGATAAGCTAGTACAGTGTCCATTCCGTACTTGGTCGCTATGAGTATCTCATCTTGCACACTTCCCCAGCTCCTGATATGGTCGCTATAGCTCCACATTATAACGTATTTTTTACGCACCAGATTTTGATCTAGTTTTTCTTGCAACGTGAAGATATCGGTTATTGCTTGAGTGGGGTGGAATACATCGTCGGCCATGTTTATGACTGGAATATCCGCGTACTTTGCGTATTCCCGTATCACTGCGTTTCCTCTTCCATATATGTAGTCGACGGCTGACTCCAAGATTCTGACCCCCAGGGCATGCCCTAATCTCTCATACATTTTGGCCATGTCCTTGATCGATTCACCTTCGGAGCCCCTCGTCGTAGCGAAATCTATGAACTGTGAATGACCTCCGAGAGCGGTTGCTGCAGCCTCGAAACTTGACCTGGTCCTTGTAGAAGTGTTGTAGAACAACATGAAGAAGGTTCTGTTCTTGAAGAGCTCCGGCAACGTTCCAGAGTGATACTTTTGCTTGATGTCTCGTGCAAAATCCATCAAACAGTCAATTTCTTCCCTTTTCCAATCTTGTGTGGATATGAGATCTTTTCCGCGCAAGTTTGAAAATTCCATCCGAATTTATACCTCTTGCACGGTCGAAATTCTCTGGGCATGCTCGAAAGAATGCCCTAAAACCATTGTTTTTATCGGCGACTCGACTCGACCTGTCAGAGTTTTCGCCTTTCGTCTTAGTGCCCAGTATACCTTTTCAGGAGTAGCCGGAATCTCAAACAGTCTTGTACCAGTAGCATTGTAGATTGCATTGATAACTGCGGGCGCTATTGGCACGATCCCAATTTCGCCTGCCCCCTTTGCACCAAAGGGTCCTGTCTTCTCTGCTTCTCCCACGGGTAGCACTTCTATCTCGGGAGCATCCTTTATCGTTGGAATGAGATACGTCGAAAAATTTAGCGCCTTGGGTGTTCCTTTGTCGATTTTAGGGTCTTCCATTATAGCATAACCTATTCCTTGAACTGCCGCTCCCTCGATTTGACCTTCAAAGATCTGCGGATTGATGACTTGCCCCGCATCAGGAATGCAGACAAGCTTCAGGACTTTGACATTACCTGTTAATGTATCAACTTCGACTTGCGCTAAAGCACAAGCAAGCATATAGTTCAAATGCGGTATTTCCAGTGAGCCCTGAATTGGATCAACTCGCGGAACCTCAAAGGTTCCAACTACTTCCATTGGCTGGCGTGCCGATTTAATTTTCTTCGCTATTTCGGAAAAGCTAATCTTTCTGCCTGTTTTCTCAGAAATCACCATTGATCCGTTAGCGACAAAGTCCCCTGAACTTTCGTTAAGCTCCTTGGCAGCTGATGAAAAGAGAAGTTCAAGCATTTTCTTTGCGGCTAAGATGATCGCATTTCCTCCGACAAATGTCTGCCTTGATGCTGAGGTGGCACTTGTATCCGGTGTTAAGTGCGTATCCGAGAATATGACCGACACATCACTGAATTCACAACTTAGAGCTTCAGCCGCTATCTGCGCAAATGCAGTAGTCATCCCCTGACCGAGCTCGGTCGTGCTCACTTTTAGCACGAACTTTCCAATTTCTGTCAGTTCAATACTTGCCATTCCCTTGTCTTGGAGCGCGCCCAATGTGAATCCTTTAATGGCAGC